>MSHH01000067.1 GCA_001941075.1 Oscillospiraceae bacterium Zagget6
AGAATTTTAAATGCTTTTGCCCTGCTGGAAATTCCGAGCAAACCCACAAATAAAATGCGGAAGCGGGAAAACTGCCCCGTTTCCGCGCTTTTTGTTGCTTTTTGTTGCTTTTTGCAAAAACATGTGATATTCTGTGATTAGCTCCTAATGGAGTTAGGGCGTTGTCCTTTTACGGCGGCGGTTAGCCACTCCCCGAAAAAGGGGGTGTTGCCATGCGGATTACTTTGCATATCGGAGCCTATACGGTGACGATCATTGTGAAACGCAGAAACCGCCACCCCGGCAGGTGACGGTTTCATTTGCTTGAAACTAAACCTTGAATCGGGCTAACCGTTGTCGGACAGCGCCCGTTTTCTATTTGTATTATACGCGACTTCAGGCGTTTTGTCAACGCCGGGTTTTGGAAATTCCAAGCAGCCCCACAAATTAAATGCGGAAACGGGAAAACTGCCCCGTTTCCGCGTTTTTTATTACAATGTTGTCTGAATATCCGCAATCAGCCGCTCCAGCGCCTCGTCGGTGGTAGCCCAGCTGGTGCAGAACCGCACTGCGTCCCGGCCTTCCTCCACCGGCTCCCAGTAGGAAAACTGGTACTTTCCCGCCAGCGCTTCCTGCTGAGCGCGGGACAGAATGGGGAACTGCTGATTGGTGCGGGAGTCCAGCAGCATGGCGCAGCCCTGCTCCTCAAAGGCCCGCCGCAAAGCCATGGCCTGGCGGTCCGTCTTTTCCCCCAGGGCTTGGTACAATCCGTCCTCGAAAAGCACCTCAAACTGGATGCCCAGCAGACGGCCTTTGGCCAGCATCCCGCCCCGCTGCTTGATGGTATAGCGAAAGTCCCGGTTTAATTCCGGGCTGGTGATGACCAGCGCCTCCCCGAACAGCGCCCCCACCTTGGTGCCGCCGATGGTGAAGGCGTCGCACAGGGCGGCATAATCGGGCAGGAACAGGTCGTTGCCCTCCGCGCCCAAGGCGTAGCCCATCCTGGCCCCGTCTACGTAGAGGGGGACGCGCCACTTGCGACAGACCTGGCTGATGGCGGTCAACTCGGCTTTGGTATAGAGGGTGCCGTACTCCGTGGGGTTGGAGAGGTAGACCATCCCCGGCTGGACCATATGCTCAGCGTTGCCATCGGCGTAGTGGCCGCTGATGGCCCGGTCGATGACCTCAGCGCTGACCTTGCCGTCCCGGTGGGGGAGGGCGAGGACCTTGTGGCCGGTGGCCTCCACCGCGCCGGTCTCGTGGACGTTGATGTGACCGCTGGCGGCGGAGAGCACCCCCTGCCAGGGCCGCAGTCCCGCAGCGATGATGGCGGTGTTCACCTGGGTGCCGCCCACCAAAAAGTGAACGTCGGCGTCAGTGGACTGGCACTGGGCCAAAATCAGCTCTCTGGCCCGCTGACAGTGGGGGTCTACCCCATAGCCGTCAGTCTGCTCCAGATTGGTCTCCAGCAAACGCTCCAAAATGCGGGGGTGCGCGCCCTCCGCGTAATCACATTCAAAATGCAGCATCGGTTTCCCTCAACTTTTTGTTATTTTACGACAGAATAATACCAAATGTTTTTAATTTGACCGCTGAGTGTCTCATAGCTCCAGGTCTGCTCGCTGCGAATCAGGCTGTTCGGGTCGTTGACCAGGAATGCCCCATCGCTGTAGCCGTAGAGGACGATAAAGTGGCCGGAGGCGGTGAAGTCGCCTGCCCCCACTGCGCAGATCAGCGGGTGGCCCGCCTCCAGCATCTCCACCATGTCGCTCTCGGAGACGTACATCTCCGTTCCCGTCAGGCCGAACTGTTTGCAGCCCTCGCTCATCAGCGACCAGGCGGAACCGACCCCATCGGTGTAGTACCCCGCCTCGTCCGCGTAGTTGGCCACCGCAAGAGGGGTGATGTCCGCGTCTCCGGTCAGGTACAGCGCCACCATCGCCAGGCAGGTGGGACCGCAGCCGGTGTAGCCCAGCAGCCCGTCGCCGTATTCTTCGTACCCCCAGCGCTGGTCCCACTGGAGCAGCAACGGCACCTCATCGCTTTTTGCTTCGTCACTCAGGTCGATTTTCGCATCCTGGTCGTGTTTGGTGGGGTAGGCGGCCACGAAGTCGATGGTTTCGACGTTGTTGACCACCAGCTGGAGCAGCCGCTCCGGGATGGCGTCCTCGCTCTGCTCCCCCATGGTGGTCTGCTGACCGTCCACGGTCAACACTGCGTTTTCGTAATAGGAGAGGATGGTCTCCACCTGGTCGGGATACTCATACAGCAGGGCGTAGACCTGCCCGGCATAGCCGTCGTCGTCCGCAAACTGGCTGATGTCCACGCCGGTGTCCGCCGCCGTCGTTTCATCGGCTGCGTTCTCATCGGTCCCGCTTTCGTCCTCAACGACGTGCTTGACCACGCCCCGGATAAAGGTGACGTACTCCGGCTCGTTGGCCTCGGCCTCCGCAGCGTCTCGTGCGGCCTCTCCCACGGCATAGGTCACCCGGCTGACCATCTTACCGGTCATGTGGAGGGCAAAGAGCAGAGCAATGCCGCACAGCAGATATTCAACTCGCATCCAGGGCCGCTTTTTCTCATGCCCGACATCCCGTCTGGGTGGCCGCCGTTTCCGCTGCCTCTGCACAGGAACCCCTCTCCTTCCAAACTTTTCTTATGGGTCTTATGGAACCTCATTATATCAGGGAACAGACCGGTTGTAAATGACAGTTTTCCCCAAAAATCCACCCAGACAGAGCGAGGGCTGCGTCGGCCTTCCCAAACCGACACAGCCCCCAATCCGTTCAAGCGGCGTTTTGTCTCTCACAGACGCAAAACGCCCTTACTTGGTGCCAAAAATGCGGTCTCCGGCATCGCCCAGGCCAGGGACGATGTAGCCGTGCTCGTTCAGGTGGTCGTCCAGGGCGGCCACGTAGATCTCCACGTCCGGGTGGTCACGGGCGATAACGTCCAGCCCCTCCGGGGCGGCGATGATGTTCATCATGGCGATGTTCCGGCAGCCGTAGTCCTTCATGAACTGAATGGCGGCGGTGGCGCTGCCGCCGGTGGCCAGCATGGGGTCCAGAATGATGACATCCCGCTCCGCGATGTCTGTCGGCATTTTGCAATAGTACTCCACCGGCTCCAACGTCTCCGGGTCCCGGTACAGCCCCACGTGGCCCACCTTGGCCGAGGGCAACAGGGACAGCACGCCGTCCACCATGCCCAGCCCCGCCCGCAGGATGGGAACGATAGCCAGCTTTTTGCCGGTGAGGACCTGGCACTTGGCCACGCCGCATGGAGTAATCACCTCTACCTCTTTGGTGGGCAGACGGCGGGTGGCCTCGTAGGTGATGAGGCTGGCAATCTCCGCCACCACAGCCCGGAACTCCCGGGTGCCGGTGTTCTCGTCCCGGAGAATGGCCAGCTTGTGGCTGATGAGCGGGTGCTCAAGGATTTGAATTTTGTCGTTTCCTTTATAGTTCATGTTCACTTCTCCCTTTCTGTTGCGTGGTTTTGCGCTT
Organism: Oscillospiraceae bacterium Zagget6; assembly: GCA_001941075.1. Lineage (GTDB taxonomy): Bacteria > Bacillota > Clostridia > Oscillospirales > Oscillospiraceae > Onthomonas. The sequence goes on from MSHH01000067.1 coordinate 3,486, forward strand.
CCCGTTTTTGGGCGGATTCCTTTGCCAATCGTTCCCGCTCCGCCTGGCTCAGCCGCAGGTAGTTGGCCGCTAGCGCGCCGCCGGAGACAGTCCTGCCAGCCCGCGCCTGCTCCAGCCCACAGCGGGCCACGCCGTAGGCGTGCTGATAGCGGAGGTTCGGGGAAACCAAGCGCAGGTCCAACCCCAATTTCTTACCATAATCATAACACATTTGCGCCCCATCGCCAACTACAAACCGGATATTTTTTCGAGCTTCTTCGTCTCCGAACAGCTGCTCCAGAGAGATGGCCCGGTCCTCGGTCAAACGGAGAGGGCCGTTTTCCGTCAGTTGAAACAGGGCGTTGTAGACCTGATTTCGCCGGGCGTCCATGGCGCAGCAGACCACGCCCTCCGCCAGGCCGCACAGGTTCCAGGCCATGGCCTCCAGGGTGGAGACTCCCACGCAGGGCAGCTCTCCCGGCCAGGCCAGCCCCTTGGCGGTGGCAATTCCAATGCGCAGGCCGGTAAAAGAGCCGGGGCCGTTGGCTACGGCGATCAGGTCCACGTCCTCCAGCGCCGTGCCGCAGTTGCGCAGCAGCGCTTCACACATGGGCATCAGGGTGCTGCTGTGGGTCAGTCCACTGTTTTGGTAGGACTCCGCCACCAGAAATTCGTCCCGGCACAGGGCCACCGACGCGGCCTTGGCTGAGGATTCAATGGCTAAAATGTTCAACGTTCCTCCACCCCCTCGATGGTGATGATGCGCTGGTCGTCGGTCTCCCCCCGGCGCAGGTCCACTCGGATGACGCCGCCCTCCAGGGCGTCCGCCGCCACCTCGCTCCACTCCACGGCACAGACGCCGTCACGGGCCAGATAGTCCTCCCAGCCGATGTCGTACAGCTCCTCGGAGGAGCCGAGGCGATATAGGTCGAAGTGGAACAGGGGCAGCCTTCCCCCTTCGTACTCGTTGACAATGGTGAAGGTGGGGGAAGTCACCCGTTCCGTAATGCCCAGCCCAAGGGCCACACCCCGGGTGAAAGCGGTCTTGCCCGCCCCCAGGTCGCCGGTGTAGGCGATGATGTCCCCGGGGCGGAGCTTTTGGGCCAGCGTCTGGCCCAGCGCCTCGGTCTCCGGGGCTGAATTGGTTTGATACTGCATGATTTTCCAACTCCAGCGTTTTTTGTTCGTGCTGGTATCATACCACATTTCCACAAAGGATGTAAAGAGCGGCGCACCATCCGCATTTTCCGGGTCGTGCGCCGCTGGTTCTCTTTATAAGTGGTGTCAGCTATCTCTCCTGTGGCTGATCTCCTTGGGGTCATAAGGGGTGGTCTGATAGACGTAGTAGTTCAGCCAGTTGTTGTAAATCATCTGGCCGGTGGAGCGCCAGGTGACCACCGGCGGCTGGGTTGGGTCGTTGTTGGGGAAGTAGTTCTCCGGGATGGCGATGGGCAGTCCCTTGTCCACGTCCCGCCAATACTCCCTGGCCAGGGTGTCTGCGTCGTACTCCGGGTGGCCCAGCATGAAAAACCGCTTGTTGTCCTTGCTCTTGGCCATGAAAACGCCCGCCTGGGGAGAGGTGGACATCATCTCCAGCTCCGGCACCTTGCGGATGTCCTCCTCATGGACCTCGGTGGCCCGGGAGTGGGGCGCATAAAATACATCGTCCAAGCCCCGGAACAGGGGGGACTGCTTTTTCTCCGGCACTGGGGTGTGGGGGAAGATGCCGAAAATCTTGTGGTCTACGTCATATTTCGGCACCCCGTAGTGGTAATACAGCCCGGCGAAGGCCCCCCAGCAGACGTGCATGGTGGAGTGGACGTGGGTGGTGGTCCAATCCATGACCTCACACAGCTCCGGCCAGTAGGCGGCGCTCTCACAGGGAACGTGCTCCAGGGGTGCGCCGGTGATAATCATGCCGTCATAATAGCGGTGGCGAATCTCATCGAAAGTGATATAGAAGGAGTCGAGATGGGTCCTGTCGTGGCTGGGCTGGTAGGAAGCCATTTTCAGGAACTCCACCTGAATCTGCAAAGGCGTGTTGCTGAGCTTTCGGAGAAACTGGGTCTCCGTCACGATTTTGGTGGGCATCAGGTTCAGAATCAGCACCTTCAGCGGGCGGATGTCCTGGTGCAGGGCGCGGAACTCAGTCATCACAAAGATGTTCTCATTTTCCAGAGTTGTTCTGGCGGGAAGGGAATCAGGAATTTTAATCGGCATAAAAATGCTCCTCCTTACAAAATCGTTTGGCCCCATTGACCGGGCAGAAGAAAATCAGAATTGTATGAGCCGTAAAACGGCATTCGCAGCACCATTCCAGTCAAAATGGGAACCTCCCTTCTCATGTTTGTTTAGACCTTTCTATCATAGTGCATCCCGGTGAAAAATGCAAGGTGTATTGTGAAAATTGCGGTTTTTTTATTTTTTGTCCATGTCATGCGTACATATGCCTGTAGACGCTGCAAAATAAGCTGCAAAAGAGGACACACACGGCTTGGTTAGAAAAAGCGTGAAATCTTCGGAAAAAAGCTGTTGACAAACGAATCATCGCCGTGGTATATTAACCAAGCGCTCAGGAGAGCGGGTCAAAACCCGGCAAACCCCTGGATAACTGACTGGAAAAGTTCCGGCTTTGGGGAGCAGGTTTTCAAGAGAGGAAAGAAGTCCCGGATGGACGGTTCGCCTCTCGAAAAAAATCTGAAAAAGGGGGTTGACAATCGCTCGAAA
>MSHH01000068.1 GCA_001941075.1 Oscillospiraceae bacterium Zagget6
GTACGATTTTTCTTTCCAAAAGGATTTGATTTCAGGACGGTTACTGCGGAGGACCTTCAAGAGGTTGAAGATCTAATCAACAACCGCCCCAGGAAGTGCCTCGGATGGAGAACTCCAAATGAGGAATTTTTCCAAGAAAATAGTGTTGCATTTGATTGACAACCTGCCGAGGGCCTCCCCCTTTAGGCGGTGTCGGAGGGGTTTCTCGGCTGGTTTTTTGCATCATTTCCGTGAAGCGTCCACGGCTGCAAACCCGGTCATTGCTAATTGCTAATTGCACATTGCAAATTGAAAAAAGGAGGTTTCCCAATGAACAGACGGGATGGACGGGCGACAGATGCGCTGCGCCCGGTAGAGATCACCCCCAATGTCAACGCCTTTGCGGAGGGGAGCTGTCTCATCCGCTGCGGCGAGACCATCGTGTATATCACCGCCTCGGTGGAGGACCGCACACCGCCCCATGTGGCCGAGGGCTGCGGCTGGCTGACGGCGGAGTATTCCATGCTCCCTCGCGCCAACCGCACCCGCAGCCGTCGGGACGTGAGCAAGTTGAAGCTGAATGGCCGCAGCGCGGAGATTCAGCGGCTCATTGGCCGCAGCCTCCGGGCGGCGGTGGATCTGTCCAAGCTGGGGGAGCGTACCGTTACCATCGACTGCGATGTATTGCAGGGGGACGGCGGCACCCGCACTGCCTCCATCACCGGCGGCTTCGTGGCCCTGGCGCTGGCCTGCCGGAAGCTGCTGGAGGAGGGGAAAATTGCGGAGAATCCCATCCTCTCCAACGTAGCGGCCATCTCCGCAGGCATTGTGAACGACGTTCCCCTGCTGGACTTGCAGTATTACGAGGACTCCGGCGCACAGGTGGACCTGAACTGTGTGATGAACGCCAAAGGGGAACTCATCGAGATTCAGGGCACCGGCGAGGGCCGGGCTTTCACCCTGGCGGAGCAGCAGCAGCTGGTGACCCTCTGCCAGAAGGGAATCAACGAGCTGATTGAGCTGCAAAACCGGGTTTTAGGGGGATAATGGCATGAAATTTGTCTTAGCGAGCCACAATGAGAACAAATTGAAGGAGCTGCGGGAGATTTTAGGCGCTCTGGGGGTCGAGATCGTCCTCCAGTCCGACCTGGGGCTGAACCTGGAGCCGGAGGAGACCGGCGAGACCTTCGAGGAGAACTCCCTCATCAAGGCCAAAGCCGTGATGGAGGCCAGCGGTCTCCCCGCCATCGCCGACGACTCCGGCCTCTGCGTGGACAAGCTGGGGGGCGGCCCGGGGGTCTACTCCGCCCGGTACGGCGGCCCCGGCCTTACCGACTCCCAGAAGTGCCAGCTGATTTTGCAGGCCATGCAGGGCCAGTTCCCCCGGACGTGCAAATTCGTCTGCGTCGTCACCTGCTGCTTCCCCGATGGGAAGGTGCTGACGGCCCGGGGGGAGTGTCCGGGGACGGTGGCCTTCACCCCCATGGGGAGCGACGGCTTCGGCTACGACCCCATCTTCTTTGTCCCCAAGCTGAAAAAGACCTTCGCCCAGCTGAGCGCGGAGGAGAAAAACGCCATCTCCCACCGGGGCAACGCGCTGCGGGCCTTCGCCGGGGAGCTGGAGGCGTATTTGAAGGAGAACGTGTAATTTTATGGAACTGACGAGCAAACAGCGCGCCCAGCTACGCGGTATGGCCAACGGCCTGGAGACGGTGCTGACCATCGGCAAGGACGACATCAGCGAAAACCTGGTCAAACAGGCCGACGACGCGCTGGAGGCGCGGGAACTCATTAAATGTAAGGTGCTGGAGAGCAGCACCCTCTCCGCGAAGGAAGCCTGCGACGAACTGGCAAAGCGCACCCGCTCCGAGCCGGTGCAGGTCATCGGCGGCAAATTTGTCCTCTACCGCCACAGCCACAAGCTGGGGGAGAAGTGTATCAACCTGGTGCAGCCCAAGCAGCGGAAAACCGCCGGGCGGAAATACGAGGGGAAGTAAGCCGTTTCCCTTTTCCTCGCCGCCCCATCTTGCCATGACAAGGAGGCGCATCGTGAAGGTCTATTTGTACGAGCTGGACTCTGTCCGCAACTCTGCCGCCGAGATTCAAGATGCCCAGAATCGGCTGTTTGAGGAAACCATTGTAAACAGAAATACTGTGGTACTCAGCCCCAACCAGCTTTTGGACGGCATGGGGGTTACTGGGGTGCTGTGCGGCAAGGATGGAGAAAAAAATTATCGGGCACTTTTGCAACTGTTCCAACTGGGATTGTTGAAGGTATGTAAATTCACCGATCCGGCTACAGGTAAAACTGTAGAATCACTCGGCGAATACTGGATTCAGAATAAGATGAGGAAGCAGTTTGTCCACTCTGGAATTGATTTGGAGCAGGATGATGAGGTGCGTGAAAAGGTTGAAAAGGCTCTTTCTTCTGGAAATCTTCTTCTGGTGAAGCGATGGGCAGGAGGGAAAAGCGGGAAGGAAAAAGAAAAAGCAGAGTACGTTTATTACATTGCCAAACTCACATATAAGCTTGGTGAATATGACATATGGGTGGAAGAAGAAACGGGAGAGAAAAGAGTAAAATTTGCCGAATTGTTGGAATATATTCTCAATATTGCCCCTGATGCGCCTTTGCTCAAAGACTACCCAGATGTTCAGAAGGCTTTAGACGTTTTAAGAACGGCAAGCCTGAAAATAACAGATAGGAGTCAGCGTCAGTATCGGTCAATATGGTACAGGACGTTAAAAGTAGCGGGAAATGGAGTAACCAATGTCCCAGTGGTAATCAATATAGCGAGGTATATCATTGACCTGTGCTATAATATTTCTGTCGAATCCGGTATTTCGGGCGTGCATCTGCCTTATATGGTAGACGAGCATCAAAAAGCAAGAAAATATTCAGATAAAGACACCATTAAAAAATGGCAGTGCGACTATATAATTAAGAAACTGCGTGAACATTTGGAGCTGTCGATGTCTACGCTGTGGTTTCCTCCGTGGGAGATTGCAGTAGCGCAGATGGAAGAAATCGGGGTAGAAATAAGAGATGATGGGAAACGAGGAACTTGGAGCCTTAATAATACAGTTGCGGTGAGATTTATCCAATATGTTCTTGTTTCTGTTGCTTGGGTGGGTCTATCTGTCATATTAGGTGCTGTTGTATTTCCCCACATTGATGCCCTTTTAACTCCTATTATTTCGGACACTTTTTGTATAAAGGTGATATATACTTTTCTGTCTGTAATCTTTAGCGCATGGGTTACAAACAAATTGGAAAAACTTGTGCTTCGAGCAATCAGCTATATTTGGCCAGATGTTTATATTAAAGAGTTTGGTGCGCAAATTTTAGATGAAATTTTTAAACTTCTATATCGACAAATGCGGATAAATGGTTATTTGAAAAGAGCGGGCTTGCATCCCCAACGCAAGAGAAATCGTACAAAGAAACCGTAACCAATCGCCTTACGAAACGTACAAACAGGAAAGGACGCTGACCAACCATGACAACACAATCCCTTAACATAGACCGCTATTTCGAGCTGATGGCTGCCCGCCCGGAGGAGTTTCAGAACAACGGCCCTCTGACCATCGTGAAGGACCGGGAACAGATTTGCCGGTTCGCAGAGCGCACCGGCAAGCTGGTAGGGGTGGTGTACGAGAGCGCCTTTCACCTGATGGTGGTGGACGTGGTGCAAAACGGGGACGGCCCCTGCTTTGCCTATGAGCGCATCCTCAACACCAACCCCAAGGATGCGGTGGTGGTCATCCCCCGGTATCAGGGCCAGTATGTGCTGCTGCTGCAATACCGCCACGCCCTGCGGGGGTATCAGTACGCCTTCCCCAGGGGGTTTGGCGAGGGCCTGTCCGCCCTGGAAAACGCCAGCAAGGAAGTCCGGGAGGAGTTGCGCTGCACGGCGACCGACTTCGTTTATCTGGGCCAGGTGGTGGCCGACAGCGGGCTTTCCGGGACGCGGGTGAAGGTCTACCAGTGCGAAATTTCAAAACCGGCCCCCTGTCCGGGCTATGAGGAAATTCAAAAGGCTATTGTCTGCACAGAGCAAACGCTCCGCCAGATGATCGGCCAGGGAAAAATCGACGACGGCTTTACGCTGTCAGCGCTGTGCTTGCAAGCGGAAAGGAACTGACCTATGGACTATCCGAAAAGCTGGGAAAAGGAAGTATCTTCCTGGTTGGATGACGACGACGCCTACGGCGACGTGGTCATCACCAGGGACGAGGGCGGCCCCGCCGTCTACAAGGTAAAGAAAATCGATTGGCTGGCGACGCTGGGGGCCAACTGGCGGAGCGTGCTGGCGGCTGTCGCGGCGGTGGCCGCAGTGGTGAGCGTGTTGGCGCTGGTGGTGAAGGCGTGTCGAAGCGAGTGAAAATTGGCGTCTACGGCGGCACCTTCAACCCGCCCCACCTGGGGCATATGGCGGCGGCGCGGGACGTGTCCGCCGCTCTGGGGCTGGACAAGCTGCTGCTCATCCCAGACCGGACGCCCCCCCATAAGGAGCTGCCCGCCGGTTCCGCCTCGCCGGACCAGCGGCTGGAGATGACCCGCATTGCCGCTGACCGGCTTTCCGGCGGGGCCACAAAAGTCGTGGCCTCTGATGTGGAATTGCGTCGCACCGGGCGGAGCTACACCGCCGACACCCTGATCCAGCTGCGGGAGCAGTACCCCGACGACGAGCTGTGGCTGCTGATGGGGACGGATATGTTCCTGACCCTCCACACCTGGTATCGGCCCGACCTCATCTGCCAAAAGGCCCACATCGCCGCCTTTGGCCGGGCGGCGGGGGACGAGAGCCGCTTCGCAGAGCAGAAAGTCCGTTTGGAACGGGACTTCGGGGCCACGGTGCAAATTATCCACCTCCCCGGTCTGGTGGAGGTGTCCTCCACCCAACTCCGGCAGGAGCTGGCCCAGGGCGGTGGACAAGCTCTGCTGGACGAGAGCGTCTACGGCTACATCCTCCGGCAGGGGCTGTACGGCGTAAAAAAGGACCTGACCAGTCTCTCGCTGGAGGACCTGCGGGCGGCGTCCTACTCGATGGTCAAGGCCAAACGCCTGCCCCACATCCGGGGCACCGAGGAGGAAGCCGCGCTGCTGGCCCGGCGCTGGGGCGCGGACGAGACGGAGGCGCGAAAGGCCGCCATCCTCCACGACTGCACAAAATATTGGAATCTCCAGGAACAGTTGCAATATTGTGAAAAATGTGGTATCCTATTAGACCAGGTCGAGCGGGAGACGTTGTCCCTGCTCCACGCCAAAAGCGGCGCGGGAGTGGCCCGGCAGGTGTTCGGGATGCCGGAGGAGATTTGCAGCGCTATCTGCTGGCACACCACCGGCAAGGCGGACATGACCCTGCTGGAAAAAATCCTCTACATCGCCGACTACGCGGAACCCAGCCGCACCTACGACTGGTGCCGGGAACTGCGGGAGCTGGTGCTGGAGGATCTGGACGCCGCCGTCCTCTATGGGCTGAACGTCACCGTCAACCATACCCGCAAGAAGGGCCAGACCATTCACTATCGGACGCTGGAGGCGCGAGAGTACCTTCTGGCGCAGCGGTAAGATTATATTTCATTTGGTTATCCCTTTGAATCAACTTTATCAGTAATTCCAACGAGAAACCCCTCCACCATGCTAGCGCATGGTCCCCCTCCCCTTTCAGGGGCGGCAAGAGGGGTGGTCAGTTGCGGAACGGCAGAAGTTATTGACAAGTCCGTTTCAACAGGATACCCCATACAGCATTTATACGTTAAAGGAGAAACACAGCATGGCAGAAGCCTTAGAGTTGACCGCCGCCATCGTCAACGCCATCGACAAAAAGCGCGGCATGAACATTGAGGTGCTCCACACCACCGACGTGACCACCCTGGCGGACTACTTCGTCATGGCCACCGCCGCCTCCACCACCCAGCTGCGCACCCTGTCCGACGCGACAGAGGAAGCCGCAGAGAAGCTGGGCGAGACCCCCTACAGCGTGGAGGGCGAGCGGGAGAGCGGCTGGCGGGTGCTGGATTTCAGCACCGTCATCGTCCACCTGTTCCTGCCGGAGCAGCGGGAGTTCTACAGCCTGGAGCGGCTGTGGCAGGACGCGGAGAAGGTGGACATCACCCCCTTCCTGGCGAAGCCGGAGGAATAAAAGCGTAGAAACCCCTCCACCATGCTTTGCATGGTCCCCCTCCGCCGTCAAGCGGCACTTCCGGGGTTTTGCCCCTCCCTGCCCTTTCAGGGGCGGCAAGAGGGGTTAGTGCTTGTCTTTTGATTCGCTTGGCCACCAAGCGTAGTGCAAATTTCTATTGTTTTCCACAAGATAACACCAGTTGAGTAATTTCAGAGAAAAGAGTGATCATGTTGAAATACGATTTTGCAGCCATTGAGAAGAAATGGCAGAAGAACTGGCAGGACGCCAAGGCGTTCCAGGCCGTCACCGGCGACACCAACCGGCCCAAGTGGTACGGTCTGGTGGAGTTTCCCTACCCCTCCGGGGCGGGTCTGCACGTGGGCCATCCCCGGCCCTACACCGCCATGGACGTGGTGGCCCGGAAGAAGCGCATGGACGGCTACAACGTCC
>MSHH01000069.1 GCA_001941075.1 Oscillospiraceae bacterium Zagget6
CAATGCTGGTCACGCTGCTGGGAACTACCACGCTGCTCAGGCTTGTACATCCACAGAATACATTGATGCCAATGGAGGTTACACTACTTGGAATTGTCACACTGGCTAAACTGGTACAGTAATAGAACGCCTTATCGCTGATGATAGTCACGCTGTTACCAATGGTCACGCTAGTTAAACTTTCGCAACCACCGAACGCATAGAAACCAATGGTGGACACGCTGTCACCAATGATCACACTAGTTAGATCATCGCAACTACCGAACGCATAGTCGCCGATGGCAGTCACATTGTTGGGAATCGTCACATTAGTCAGGCATGTGCAATGCCAGAACGCACTGTCGCCAATAGAGGTCACGCTACTGGGAATTGTCACACTGGTCAGGCTCGTGCAGTAGTAGAACGCATAGTTGCCGATAGATGTCACGCTGCTGCCAATGGAAACAGAAGTAATCGAATCCCGAAAGTTGTACCAGGGAACCGAACTCTCACTGCTCCAATCCGTCATCGCGCCCGTGCCGGAAATGGTCAACACCCCATCACTGCTGTCCCACACAAAGGACACATCATCACCGCAGAAGCCGACGGTGTAGCTGTAGTCGGTGGTAATCTGGTCGGTGGAGCTGAAGTCGATGTCAATGTAGTCCTGGGCGCTGACTGCGGCGTTGGCCTCGTCGTCGGTTTCGTCGCCTTCGGCGGGGCTTTCCTCCCCGGCGGGGGCCGCTTCTTCGGTGGTCTCCGCCGCCGCTTCGTCAGTGGAAGTTTCCTCGGCGGGGGTTTCTTCCGTCGCTTCTTCGGCAGGGGTTTCCTCCTCGGCGGGGGACTCATCGGCGGGTGTTTTTTCCTTGCTGGATTCCTCCCCCGCGTCTAAAACAATTTCGCCGTCGTCCTCCGCCACGATTTCGGCGGTGGTCTCATCCACCGTCTCCGTTTCCGCTGCCCATGCCGTGGCGGACAGCAGGGACAGGGTCATGGACAGCGCCAGAACCAGCGCTGTCAGCCGTTTCAAACCGCGCTTCATAAAATCAATCCCTTTCGTTTCGCTATTGTTCGGGCACGCCAGCCTTTCGCCACCGGACATGCTTTCACACACTAAGTATAGCAGGATATGGAATTTAAAACAAGAGATTTGCGGGATTTTCCCCATATTTTTTCGCAGGCGAGCGTGTGTGGACAACAGGGCGGCCACCCAGTCAGGGGTGGCCGCCCAAAGAGTTTCCTCTGGTTAGCGTTTATTTACTAACCTTCACTTTTTTGACACTGCTCCAGGCAGAGTAGTACTTTGTCCCGGAGACCGTTTTATAGGCTTGCACTTTGATATAATAGGTTTTGCCCTTTGTCAAACCGGTAATTTTATAGCTGGTGCTGGTTGTGGTTGTTGCATTTGTGCTGCTGCTAAAGTCGGACGTGGTAGAAATGTAGATTTGATAACCAGTTGCCTTGGAAATTGCCGTCCACTTAACGGTAATTGCCTTGCTGGAGCTATTACTGGCGCTGGAAATGGTAACGGGGGAGACGTAATAGGTTGCCACTGCCGCAGAAGCAGCGCTCTTGGTGGAGCCATAGTAGGCGTAAATCTTGTACTTGTACTTGGTGCCGCTGGTTGTGGCCCCGGTGTCGGTGTAGCTGACAGTGGAACCGCTGGTGATTTTCTTGATCTTCACACCGTCCCGGTAAATGTAATACCCGCTGGCCCCGGTGACCTTGCTCCACTTGACCTTGATGCCGGAGGAGGTGTTGTCCAGGCTGGAGATGGTGGTTTTGTTCAGCTTGACGGTGATGGAGACGGTCTTGCTGGCGGCATTGTAGTTGGTGGAAGACGCCGCCTTGACGGTAATGGTCACGGTGCCAGGCGTTTTGCCGGTAACCTTGCCCGCACTGCTGACGGTGGCGATGGAGGTATCAGAAGAAGTGTACGTGATGGCCCCGTCGCCGGTGGTGCTGGCGGAGATGGTAGTGGTTTTCCCGGCGTAGATGCTGGTGGAGGCTGCGCTGGCGGTCAGGGTCTGGTTGGCCTTGCTGATTTTGATGGTCGCGGAACCGGAGGCAGCGTTGTAATTTCCGGTGTTGTCCTTGATGTAATAGTAGACCGTTGTAGTTCCCGCGTTGGTGCGGGTGGGCTTGGTGGTGGTACCGCTGGAGCTGTAGTTGCCGCTGGTCAGCTCAGTGGTCTTGCTGTAATAAATCGTATAGTTGCTGGAGCCGC
>MSHH01000070.1 GCA_001941075.1 Oscillospiraceae bacterium Zagget6
AGATGGGCCATAGGGAAGATGCCCAGCAAAGCTGTTCATCTTCCCTATGGGTTCATTCAATATCTTAGGTTTTGTGCTCCCCCTACTGGGAGACACATCATTTGACAACGCAGACTGGGAAAACATTTATTTTTCAACAGCGGTTGCAATCCACTTTCTTTTCTGGTACAATAATCATATATTGTTTTTTCCTGGGGGTGACGGGTGTGAAACGGCGTATCATTGTGTTCTTTTGCTGTATTTCGCTGATTGTGGGGCTTGCTGCCGGCTTTGTGCTCCGCGGTGTCGTTTCAGGGCAGCAGTCTGCCGTCCATACCGGCGCCACATCTGCGGACGCCAGCACCTCTCAACAGGATACCGAGGCGCTTCCCGACCAGAAGGGGCGGCTGGTGATTGCCGCCATGAAGGCCATGCGGGCCATTGCCGAGCAGGATTTTGAGGCGCTCGCCTCCTTTGTTGACCCGGAGGAGGGCGTCACCTTTACCCCCTACTCCACCGTAGACCCCACCTCCAACCTGACCTTCTCCGCCGACAATCTAGCCGCCGCGGGAGAGGACGACACCTCCTACGTCTGGGGCCTCAGCAGCAGCGACTCCTCCCCCATCAAAATGACTGTCCCGGAGTATTTTGACAGCTATGTGTGGAACGCCAACTACTGGGATGTGGCGGAGATCGGCATCGACACCGTGCTGCACTCCGGCAACAGTCTGGAAAACGTGGCGGATGCCTATCCGGACTGCCATTTTGTGGATTTTTATCTCCCCGCCACCGACGGCACCGACCGGGACTGGTCCAGCCTGAAGCTGGTGTTCCGGCTGTCCGGCAGCGACTGGTATCTGGTGGGCATCATTCACAGCGAGTGGACGGCCTAGCCCCGCCCCGAAACGCGGGCGGCGGGGCAAAGGTTTGCAGCCGTCCCGACCGCCGCCTGCATTTTGCGCAAATACCACGGGTTATCCCGGGGTATTTTTTCTTTTTTTTGCAGCATTGGCAGTTGCAACTTTCCTCGTCTTTTGTTATACTGAGGGTGCAGTAAGTTTATCCCGATTCCCTTTGGAGGTAATGACCATGTTATCTGTTTTGCACTCCGGCGCCTACTATTCCGGCGGGCGCTTTATCCCCGCCCCGGAGGCGGCCGCCGCCGGGCTGCCTGCCCCGGAGGAGGCCAAAAAGGGCACCATGTCCTATGGCATTTTGAAGAGCCATAACACCACGGACGATATGCAGGCGCTGAAGCTCCGCTTCGATGCCATGGCCTCCCACGACATCACCTATGTGGGCATCATCCAGACCGCCCGGGCCTCCGGCCTGAAGGAGTTCCCCCTCCCCTACGTCCTGACCAACTGCCACAACAGCCTGTGCGCCGTGGGCGGCACCATCAATGAGGACGACCATGTGTTCGGTCTCTCCGCCGCCAAGAAGTACGGCGGTGAGTTCGTCCCCGCCCACCAGAGCGTCATTCACTCCTATATGCGGGAGCGCTATGCCGGCGGCGGCAAGATGATCCTCGGCTCCGACAGCCACACCCGCTACGGCGCCTTCGGCACCATGGCCATGGGCGAGGGCGGCCCGGAGCTGGTGAAGCAGCTCTTAAACCGCACTTATGACATCTCTTACCCCAGGGTGATCGCCATCTACCTCACCGGCAAGCCCCGTCCCGGCGTCGGCCCTCAGGACATCGCCCTGCATCTGGTGGGGGCCACCTTCGCCAAGGGCATCGTCAAGAACAGCGTTATGGAGTTCTTCGGCCCCGGCGTGGCCAACCTGGCCATGGAGTACCGCTGCGGCATCGACGTGATGACCACCGAGACCTCCTGCCTCAGCTCCATCTGGTCCACCGACGACACCGTGAAGCGCTACCTCACCACCCTGGGCCGCCCGGAGGATTACAAAGAGTTGGCCCCCCGGGACGGGGCCTACTATGACGATGTCATCACCATCGACCTCAGCTCGGAGGAGCCCATGATCGCCCTGCCCTTCCACCCCTCCAACGCCTTCACCATTGCCGACTTCAAGGCCAACATGATGGACATCCTCCACGAGGTAGACCAGGCCACCGTCCGCCAGTTCAAGCTGAAAACGCCCCCCACCAGCCTGACGGAAAAGGTGCGGGACGGGAAGTTCTATGTGGATCAGGCCGTGGTGGCAGGCTGCTCCGGCGGCACCTACCAGAACATCATGCGGGTGCGGGAGATGCTGCAGGGCCATGCGCTGGACAATGACCGGCTGTGGCTCAGCGTCTACCCCGGCAGCATGCCCGCCTTCCTGGCCCTGTCCAAGAACGGCGCCATCACCGACCTGCTGGCCGCCGGCGTCAGCGTCCGCAGCTGCTTCTGCGGGCCCTGCTTCGGCGCAGGGGACGTGCCCGCCAACGGCGGCTTCTCCATCCGCCACTCCACCCGGAACTTCCCCAACCGGGAAGGCTCCAAGCCCGCCGACGGCCAGATCTCCTATGTGGGCCTGATGGACGCCCGCTCCATCGCCGCCACTGTGCTGAACGGCGGCGCGCTGACCGCCGCCACCGAGCTGCCGGATGTCCCCGCCGACCCCGCCTGGGAGCCCTACGAGTATGACGACTCCGCCTATAAGGCCCGGGTCTACTTCGGCGTGGGCAACGCCAAGCCGGAGACGGAGCTGGTCTTTGGCCCCAACATCACCGACTGGCCGGAGCAGATCGCCCTGCCGGAGAACCTGCTGATGACCGCCGCCAGCGCCATCTACGACCCGGTGACCACCACCGATGAGCTGATCCCCTCCGGCGACACCTCCTCCTACCGCTCCAACCCCCTCCGCCTCAGCGAGTTCGCCCTGAGCCGTAAGGACCCCACCTATGTGGGCCGGGCCAAGGCGGTCAAGGCGGTAGAGCTGAAGCGCCGGGCGGGCGACTATGACGAGGAAGTGCTGGCCGCCCTGGAGGGCTATGACCCCGCCACCACCGGCCTCGGCTCCTTCGTCATGGCCCTGAAGCCCGGCGACGGCTCCGCGCGGGAGCAGGCCGCCTCCTGCCAGCGGGTGCTGGGCGGCGTGGCCAACGTGGCGGCGGAGTACGCCACCAAGCGCTACCGCTCCAACGTGGTGAACTGGGGTATGCTGCCCTTCATCGTCCCCGATGTGGCCGCGCTGAACATCCAGCCCGGCGACAGGCTGTACGTTCCCGGCATCAGGGCCGCCCTGGAGGGCGATGCGGGGGCCGTTCCGGCCACCCTGCTCCAGCCCGGCGAGGATGGCGTCAAGGCCACCAGCCTGACCCTCCGGCTCCCCGGCATGACCCGGGAGGAACGGGACGTGGTGCTGGCCGGCTGCCTGATGAACTACTACGCCCAGGATTTGTAATTCAGCCTTAAAAGACGCAAACGCTGCCCGAAGGAGTTCCTTCGGGCAGTGCCTGTTTTTGGGGGAAGGGCCGGGTTACTGCTCTACGCCGTCCACCGTCACGTCCTTCACATACCGGGTGCCGTCCGCGTAGCTGTACACGGTGTAGGACGGCGTGCCGAAGTACACCGTCTTTGTGGACGCTGCGCCGGTCATGTCGGTGTAGGTCATGGTCACAAAGGGGGTGGATGAGCTGACGGCGTTTTCAATGGTCTCCACCTCGTCCATGGTCAGCACCGGCCACTTGATGGCCACCTTGGTCTTGACGGCCACAATGGTGCCCACCATTTTCCCGGTGGCGGTGCGCCCGGTGTCGGACGACCAAATCTTTTCCCGGGTGATGGTCAGCCCCTCCAGGGCGGGGGTGGGCATGGTCACGCCGCCGATGGTCAAATCTGTCACTGTCATAGGTTCGATGAGGTTCCTCCTTTCAGTTTCTGGGAATGTCAGTGATTCACCGTCCGGTTTCCGTATATCTCCGTTTGGTGATATTTATATTTTAGCACAGAGTTCCGCCGTTGTCAAGGGGGAGAGAAGGGATTTTATAACTCCTTCCTGGCGTGGCACTCTACGTCTAGGGGACGACTACCCCGCCGGGATGAGGAAGCGCACAGTGCTGGAACTGCCGCTTGACAGCACCGGCGTTTTGTTTACTATTGCACAAAAAACAGCGGCAAAACGTGATTTCGTTCTGCCGCTGTTTTTTATCAGTTCTTCAAATAGTCGGCCCAGCTGAAATAGGCGTTCACGGCGCTGTAGGTGGCCGCAATGCCCGCGTACTGGGATGCCTGCTGTGCGTATTGGGAGGTCTGCTGTGCGTATTGGGCGGTCTGATAGGTGTTGTCCCGAATATCGCCCAGGGTAGCATTGATTTGGCGGGAGGAATCCCGGATGCTGACATCGATTTGCTCCAACTCGTCCAGCATAGCTTCGTTTTGTGCAATGATTACCGTATTCTGCGCTTCCATTCTGTGCAGCGTGAAAATCTCCTCGGCCTGATTGTTCACAATAGTATCCAGCCTTGCTAAAATCCGCTGAAAGCCGTTCTCCAGGTGTTCGTGCATCAGCGTATCCTCAAAGCTCTCACGGGAGGTGGCCATATAATCATAGATGTAATAGAGCGGCGCAAGTGAGCGGTAAGGGGCAGGAAGAATATTTTCGCTATAGGCTTTATCAAGAATGCCCTGTACTTTCTTTTTTTCATCTTCCAGGAACTGCTTGCGCTCATCCCACTTCTTCTGATTTTCCGTACGAAGCTGACCGTATTTCTTTTTATTTTCTGCGCGAATCAAGGCGTTTTTCTGTTGGAGTTCTGGCACCTCCGCGTTATGCTGGCGCACCCGGTTTTCTTTTTCCCAGTTTCTAGCGCGGATTTGCGCATTGGTTTTTTCGAGTTCTTCTCTATATTTGCGCTCTTGAGAAGCCTCCGTGATGATTCTGGCAATACAAAAAAATACTATAGCGCCACATGCTATCACTAGAATGAATAAGAAAGGTAAAATCGAAGTTCCAAGCAAACCAAAGCTAATACACGGAACGATAACCGCTAACATCATAATGCCAATGATTATCCCCATAATATAGAGCCCAGTGGATCCAGACCATGCATATTCCTTTTCCTTCTCTTTCGGAGGGAGTATCCAATAACCGGGGTCTGATATTTGCTGCGCCCTTTGCAATTCCCCTTGCAGCTGTGCGTCATCGCTTCGGTAGTCTGCTTCCGCTTGCCGAATCATCTTTCCAATCTGGTACTTTGCCATCTCCATATCCCGCAAGTCCCGCAGGTACAGGAGCAGCGCGTCCCGGTTAATATCCATTTTCCCCCATCCTTTCTCTTTTTGAGGATTACAATTCCTCATTTTCTATATAATACATCTTTATTTTCTTTATGTCAAGGAAAATCTATCTTATAATTCTTCATAACAGCACCGAGATGGATTTACCGTATCGAAAGGAGGGGGACGGCGTGAACTACGCTGATTACATCGACTGGATTCCTCGCAGGCTGACTGAACTGCGGATGCAAAAGAACGTCTCCGCCAGGGACATGAGCCTTTCCCTGGGGCAAAGCCCCAGCTACATCGGCAAAATCGAAAACCGGCACGCGCTGCCCTCCATGACCGGGTTCCTCTATATCTGTGAATACCTGGAAATCACGCCCCAGGAGTTTTTCAACACCCAGAGCAGCTGCCCCGGCAAGGTTATGGAAATCGCCAAAGAGGCGGAAAAGCTCACCTTTGAGCAGGCCGACCACATCCTCCAACTGTTACGAGACCTGAACGCGAACCAGCGGAACCGCAGAGAGTAGCGGTTCCGCTTTTTCTGCGATTGCTTCTCCCTTTGCATCCGTCTTTCCGGTGATTACAGCCGAAGAACCTCCGGCGCGGCCTGCCATCTCTGCTGTTAAGCGGCAGTCCCGCCATTCTGACAGCACATTCCACAGCGAAGTGGGCAAAAACTGATTTCTGCGAATTCAGCGCAGGGCGACAGCATTTAAAATT
>MSHH01000071.1 GCA_001941075.1 Oscillospiraceae bacterium Zagget6
ACATAAATCTCCTCCGGGTAGTCCTTAAACATCACGGCGAGGGCATAAGAACCCCGGACACGCACCATCGTCTTGGCGACTGCGTCGATTGGCCCCATCTTGTACTTTTTATAGTAGTAGTCCACCAGCTTCCTCAGCACTTCGGTATCCGTCTTAGAATAGAAGGTGTAGCCTTTGCGCAGCAGCTTGTCCTTTAACTCCTGAAAGTTCTCGATAATACCGTTGTGTACCGCCACCACGTTGCCGTCGTCGGAACGATGGGGATGCGCGTTGACCTCGCTGGGTTCTCCGTGGGTCGCCCAGCGGGTATGGCCAATGCCGCAGCTGCCGGTCAGACTGTAGCCGCCGTTGATTTTCTCAGACAGGTAGCTCAGCCTCCCCTTCGCTTTCACAATGGCGACATCCGAGTCGCCGTCCCGGACAGCAAGTCCCGCTGAGTCGTAGCCCCGGTATTCCAGCTTCGACAAGCCCTCCAACAGGATGGGCGCGGCCTGCATCTGCCCTGTATATCCAACGATTCCGCACATAAGGCTCTGTCTCCCTTCTTTTTACGTTCTTAGTCCTTTTGGTCTGTTTCTGACGGGTAAGGCTGCGCACTTTTTTGTTCTAATAGCAGGTAAGGGAGTGCCAACCATCATCTTTTCCCTCATCGCCTTGCGCCGCATGGCCCGCCTCGCCAGTCGGCTTCTACAGGCTTCGCGTGCCTGAGCGTTTACGCCGCGCCCTCGCGTTTCGCCACGACCTCAATCGTCTTAAACAGGATCTTCACGTCCAGGCTCAATGACCAGTCCAATATGTATTTCGTGTCCAGCGCGACCACTTGCTCAAAGTCCTTGATTTTCGTCCTGCCGCTGACCTGCCACATTCCGGTGATCCCTGGTTTGATGGCCAGGCGCTTCCGGTGATGCAGCTCATACTTTTCCCACTCGTCCTCCGTGGGCGGGCGCGTACCAACCAGGCTCATGTCGCCCTTCAGCACGTTCCAAAACTGGGGCAGCTCGTCAATGGAGGTCCTGCGGATAAAGTGTCCAACGCCCTTGATGATCCGTGGGTCATCGTCAATTTTGAACATCATGCCGTCCGCGACCTCATTTTCCGCCATAAGGTCCTTTTTGCGTTCCTCTGCGTCCATATACATGGAACGGAACTTATATAATTTGAATCGCTTTCCGTTTTGCCCAATCCGCGTCTGAGAGAAAAAGATGGGGCCGGGAGACTTGATGTAAATGGCCGGGGCCACAAAAATAAAAGCGATTCCCGTGATGACCAATCCTACAAGGCTTCCCGCAATATCCATCAAACGCTTCAGCACCTTTTGCCGCAGCGTCACCATCTTGACCGACTTCGTCAGAACCGTGTAGTTTCCGATTTTTTCAACCGTCTGATTCATGCCCTGGGGGACAATATCGGCGAGCCGGAGATGAATCGTAATGCCCATCTCCGCGCACCCGTCAAAAAGCTCCTGAGAAACCTCCATGTCGTTGGGAATGTGGATGAACACCTCATCGACCCATGTTTCCTTCAGGTATTTCAGTACGGTGTCCCCGTCGGCCACCACCGGAATCCCAGCGATCTCCTGCCCCACCATCTCATCGTCGAGAACGGCGACGCCATTGATGCAAAATTCGCCAAAATTGCATTGGCAAATGTTTGTAACTACTTCCTCGGCGTTAGCCCGATCCACGATGATGACAAGGGAATGGTTTCCATTATTGGCTTTTCCTCTGGCCCGAAGGTGCCGTTTTAACAGGCACCGGCACACATACGTCAAACCAAAATAGAATACCGCAAAGAGGAAAAACACGATGCGGGAATAGCTTCCCGTTTCCTTCACCGCAAACAGATAAATCAGCAGGACGGCGATGATGTACAGCACATGTTTCAGGCACATCTCTGCCTCAACGAGGTAGCCGCGTTTTAAAATCCCCTTATAGTTTTCACCGAAGAACACCACACAGATGTTCAACACGATCAGGACAATGGCAATGTGTCGGTACAACTGGCTCCCCATCGGGTCGCCAATGCGGAGTGTCGCGGCCAGCCGGAACGCGATCTCCATGCAGATGATATCGAGCAAAGTGAAGTCCCAGTGCTTGTACCATCGGTAGATTTTGTTTTCGTACATATCTTTCTGTTCTCCATTTCTCTTTTGGTCGCAAAGGAGCGCGAAGGTCAGGGGTTCGCGGCGCTCCGCTCACTCGTGAGCAAATGGTCCGCCCTTTCTGTCATCATGCAGACAGCTTCCTGCCCGATTTTTTTCTGGATGACCGCGAAAGCGTCGCTCAGGTTGGGCTTCCGGTTTTTCATGTTGTGGCAATCGGAACCCAGCGCCGCGATTTCTCCCTCGCGCAGCAGCTTGCACACCCTGCGGCGGGAACTCCAGCCGCCCAGAAAGGCGGAGGCGTTCACCTGAAACAGGACCCCGTTCGCGGCCAGCCGCTCCCAAGTGTCCGGTGACTGGAAGGCAAGATAGCGGTCAATGTGGGCCAGGAGCACTCTCATGCCCCTTTCCTGCACGATTTGGATCACTTCGCCTGTCACGCGCCCCGTCCACTTTTGAAAGGGCATCTCCAGCAGAAGGAGGTTACTCCCTTCGATACACAGCTCAGGCAGGGATTCTGTCTGTGAGACGCCGGCATAGTAACACACTTCCGCCCCAAGGTAGAGCCTCGGCGTGTCCGCCGGCAGCGCCGGCGCCAGCCGGTCCCACGCTTCGCGGCGTCTGGCCAGAAACCGCTCCGGAGATTCCTTCTGGGCGTAAAAATGAGGCGTTGCCACCATTCTTCTTACGCCTCCCTGGTAAGACAGGCGGAGCATTTCGATGCTTTCCTGCACGGAGGAGCTGCCATCGTCCATGGATGGTAAGATATGTGAATGAAAATCAGTTAGTTCTATCATTTTTTCTCTCTGGCAATGGAGCCACCGCTCTGCAATGCGGGCAAATGTGACTCCGTCCTGTGCATTTACCGCTGTAGACCTGACATTTTGCCCCCCCCATTTTCCAAAATAAGGATTGCTTTTATGCCGCCGCTCTGTCTCGGCTGCCGTTTTTCTACAGCTTGTCTACACTACATTGTATTATACAGCATTTGGAACTTTTTGCAACAGCCCCGCCGAAAAATTTCCGCTAAATACATTGGGAAATTTTCAACAATTTTCATACGATTTCACAGAATTCAAGGCAAATCGTGACAATTTACCCCCCCCCCGGCCCATTTTCAGGGACAAAATGTCTCACTTTGTAATATTTTACTGGTTTTGTCCAGCTTTTCCGTTGGGGGTGACGGCGCGCTTCTCTCTGCACATTTCGCCTCGTTGGTCACTATTTCCCGCGAATTGTCCGCCAAACTGCCGCTCAACAGCAGGAAGGCGGCACCGCAGATCCGTTGATACCGAATCCTATGGAACCGCCTCCATTATACAAGAGTTTCTATGGCATGGCAAGTCAAATTTCCCGAATTTCAAACGCCATTTGTTGTCAACACCGGACAACTGCTGTCTCCCATCTCCCGGCGGACAGCAGTTGTCCAGTTAAATCGCTCCCGGCCCGTCCTTTTGTTCCATCATATCCCTACCTGATACCGCTCCATCCACTGGTTCACCTGAATGAGATACCCGATCATCTGCGGCCCGGCCATCAGCTGGCCGAACCAGGGCCGCCCATAGTCCCCGGCGCTGCGGAGCAGCCCCTCCCGCAACGCGTCCTCGTCCACCACCGCATGGATGGGAGCGTTTGCGTCGTCCAAAATAGACAGCAGCTTCTCCCGCGCCAGCCGCTCAAAGAGGGGGTTGTGGGTCTTGGGATAGGGGGATTTGGGCCGGTTTCGCACGTCCTCCGGCAAAATCCCCTTCGCTGCGTCCCGGAGCACCTGCTTGCGCACTCCGCCCCGGCTCTTCATTTCCCAGGGAATGTTCCAGACGTATTCCACTACATGGTGGTCGCAGAAGGGGACGCGGATCTCCAGCCCCGTGGCCATACTCATCCGGTCCTTCCGGTCCAGCAGATTGGTCATGAACCAGTTCAGGTTCAGCCAGGCGATCTCCCGGCGGCGGGCCTCCTCCGGGTTCTCCCCTTCCAGCCGGGGCGTTTCCTCCAGGCTGGCCTGGTAGCGGGCGCGGACGGCCTTCTCCAAGTCCAGCCGCTCTGCCAGCCCCGGGCGGAGAACGCAGGTGCGGGCGGACAGGTCCATACACCAGGGGAAGGTGTCCGCCGCCAGCATATCCGGCCGGTGGAACCAGGGATAGCCGCCGAAAATCTCGTCAGAACACTCCCCGGACAGGGCGACGGTGTGTTTTTTCCGCATTTCCCGGCAAAAATACAGCAGAGAGGAGTCGCAGTCCGCCATGCCGGGGAAGTCCTTGGCGGCCATCGCGTCCTCCAGCAGCTCCACCAGCGTCTCCTGGCTGCAAATCAGGACGGTGTGACGGGTGCCGCAATACTCCCGCATCCGCTCCACCCAGGACCAGTCGGCGTCGGGCTGGAAGGCACTGGCGTGAAAATACTTTTGGTTGTCTGTGTAGTCAAAGGAGTAGGTCTCCAGCGCCGGGAGGCCCCGCTCCCGGCAGTCCTCCACCGCCACAGCGGTCAAAAAAGAAGAATCCAGTCCGCCGGAGAGCAAGGTACACAGGGGTACGTCGCTGACCAGCTGCCGCCGAACGGCAGAGGTGAGCAGCTCCCGCAGGTGCTCCACCGTTTCGTCGTAGTTCTCCGTATGTGTCCGGCTCTCCACGTTCCAGTAACGGGAAACCGTTACCCCCTCCCCTGTCACCACCATCTGATGAGCAGGGCGCAGCTCGGACACCCCGGCGAACACGCCGCTGCCCGGCGTCCGGGCGGGGCAGATGCCCAGAATCTCCCTCCAAGTGTCCTCATCCGCCTGCGGTTCCAGTCCGTAGGCAAACAGCGCCTTCGGCTCCGAACCAAAGAGGAAGGTATTCCCCTGGACGGCGTAGAAAAAGGGCTTCACCCCAAAGCGGTCCCGGCAGCAGAACAGCTGCCCCTTCCGCTGGTCCCAAATGGCGAAGGCGTAAATGCCCTCCAAATGACTGCTGACCGCCGCGCCGTACTCCAGATACCCCTCCAGCACCACCTCGGTGTCCGTGTTGGTGCGGAACACATGGCCCCGACGCTCCAGATCCAGCCGCAGAGCCGAGGTGTTGTACAGCTCCCCGTTGTAGACCAGGGTACAGTGGCCGCCGGTCATGGGCTGCTGGCCGTGTTCCGGGTCGATGACCGCCAGCCGCCGGTGAGCCAGGGCACAGGCAGGGGATAAATACAGCCCCTCGTCGTCCGGCCCCCGGTGGGCCAGCGCGTCCCCCATTCGCTCCGCCGCCTCCCGCCAGCAGGGGGCGGTGTTGTCCCGGTTCCAGTTGCAAAAGCCCGCAATACCACACATAATTGAGCCTCCTTCTATCAATGCTGCTATTCTATGCGGGAGAATGGGAAATCGTGCGTGGAATTTTTCGCCGTGTCTTGCCTTTTGCGCCGGTTTGGGGTAAACTGCTAAAGGAATACAAATACACTGACATATAAAGGAGAACATCATGCGTGACGGATTTATCAAGGTCGCTGCGGCAACGCCCTCCATCCGGGTGGCGGACTGCGCCCACAACGCCGCCCAGACCATCGCCCTGATGCGGGAGGCCGCCGCCCAGGGGGTGCAGGTGCTGGCTTTCCCGGAGCTGGGGCTGACCGGCTACACCTGCGCCGACCTGTTTTTACAGCCCACCTTATTAAAGGGGGCGGAGACCGCTTTGGCCCAGGTGGTGGAGGCCAGCCGTGGGCTGGAAATGTTCGTGGCGGTGAGCCTGCCCCTCCGCCGGAACAACAAGCTCCACAGCTGCGCCGTAGCCATCTGCAACGGGGAGCTTCTGGGCATTGTCCCCAAGACCCACATTCCCAACTACACCGAGTTTTACGAGGCACGGTGGTTCACCTCCGGGCGGGATTACTCCGGCGTCGTCTCCCTCTGTGGGCAGGAGGTGCAGATAGGGACTGGGATGATTTTCCGCTGTGAGGAGCTGCCGGAGCTGTGCATTGGCATTGAGCTGTGCGAGGACCTGTGGGTGCCTACTCCTCCCTCCAACGACCTGGCGGCGGCAGGGGCTACCATTATCCTGAACCTCTCTGCCTCGGACGAGATCGTCTGCAAGGACGCTTACCGCCGGAACCTCGTCACCGGGCAGTCCGGACGGCTGGTCTGCGGCTATGTCTACGCCGGAGCGGGCGAGGGCGAAAGCTCTACCGACCTGGTCTATGGCGGTCACGATCTGGTGGCGGAGAACGGTTCCCTGCTGGCGGAGCGCCGGTTTGAGACGGGGCTGACCGTGTCAGAGATCGACGTACACAAGCTGGCCTTTGAGCGGCAGCGGATGTCCACCTACCCGGTGGACTCGGAGAACTGCACCGATGAGTTCCGCTTCTCCCTGCCCCTGCGGGAGACGAAACTGACCCGGTACGTGGCCCCCAACCCCTTTGTCCCTGCCGACCTGGGGGACCGGGCCGCCCGGTGTCAGGAGATTTTCACTCTGGTCTCCCTGGGCCTGCGCAAGCGGCTGGAGCACACCCACGCGAAAACGGCGGTGATCGGTCTCTCCGGCGGACTGGACTCCACCCTGGCCCTGCTTATCACTGACAACGCCATGAAGCTGCTGGGCCGCCCGGCAACGGACATCATCTGCGTCACTATGCCCTGCTTCGGCACCACCGACCGCACCCGTGACAACGCCACCACCCTGGCCCACTGCCTGGGGACCACCTTCCGGCGGGTGGACATTGGCGAGAGCGTCATGCGGCACTTTGCCGACATCGGCCACGACCCGGCGGACCGCTCCGTCACCTATGAAAACTGTCAGGCGCGAGAGCGCACCCAGGTGCTGATGGACATCGCCAACAAGACCGGCGGGCTGGTCATCGGCACCGGCGACCTGTCGGAGATGGCGTTGGGCTGGTCCACTTACAACGGCGACCACATGAGCATGTACGCCGTCAACTGCTCCATCCCCAAGACGCTGGTGCGCCACCTGACCCGGTATGTCAGCGACGTGAACCGACAGGAAAAGCCGGAGCTTTCCGCCGTGCTGGATGACATTCTGGACACACCGGTGTCCCCGGAGCTGCTGCCCCCGGAGGAAAACGGCCAGATCGCCCAAAAGACCGAGGACCTGGTGGGACCCTACGAACTGCACGACTTCTACCTTTATTATGGCATCCGCTTCGGCTTCCCGCCGAAAAAGGTCTACCGGCTGGCCCGGTACGCCTTCCAGGGGGCCTACAGCGACGAAACCATTTTGAAGTGGGAGAAGAACTTCTACCACCGCTTCTTTATGCAGCAGTTCAAGCGCTCCTGCATCCCCGACGGGCCGAAGGTGGGCAGCGTCACCCTTAGCCCCCGTGGAGACTGGCGGATGCCCAGCGACGCAGTGGCGGACTTGTGGAAGCAGGAGCTGGAAAATTTGTGATTGAACTAATTGCACAATAGGGTAAATTCTGTAACATAATTTAATGAATATAGACGACCTTACCCTTAGCAGATACTGTTCCGCAACTAACCATCCCTCTTGCCTCCCCTGAAAGGGGAGGTGGCACGGCGTCAGCCGTGACGGAGGGGTTTCCCGTTGGACTCACTGATGAGGCCGATTCCAAAGAATAGCCAAAAAACGCATGATTGATAAGCATAAGAGGATTATTATGGTAGACTACAAACAAAAAGAACACTACGACTTAAACGACTTCCGGGAGATCATCGCCATCCTCCGGCACCCCGGCGGCTGCCCTTGGGACGGGGAGCAGACCCACCACTCCATCCGCCGGAACCTGCTGGAGGAGGCGTATGAGCTGGCCGAGGGCATCGACCGGGAGGACCTGGACCTGATGGAGGAGGAGCTGGGCGACGTGCTGATGCAGGTGCTGTTCCACGCCAGCATTGAGGAGGACGCCGGCCACTTTGACATCGACGACGTGGCGGACCGGGCCTGCAAAAAGCTGATTTTCCGCCACCCCCACGTCTTTGCCGCCCGGCAGGTGGAGGGCACTGACGAGGTGCTGGTCAACTGGGAAGAACTCAAGCGGGAGGAAAAACACCAGTCCAGCTACACCGACACCCTCAACGCCGTGGCCCGGACGCTGCCCGCCCTGTGGCGGGCGGAAAAGCTCCAGAGCAAGGCCGCCAAAGCCCATTTCGACTGGCCGGACATCTCCGGCGCGGTGGACAAGCTGCGGGAGGAACACGCCGAGGTGGAGGAAGCGCTGGCCGAGGGCGACCAGGCCCACATCGCGGAGGAAATCGGCGACCTGCTGTTCGCGGCGGTGAACCTGGCCCGCTGGTCCGGGGTGGACCCGGAGGACGCGCTGAACGCCACCTGTGAGAAGTTTATCCAGCGGTTCGCCCGGGTGGAGGCCGCAGCGGAGGGCGATTTGGCCGACCTCTCTCTGGAGGAGCAGCTGGCCCTCTACCGCAAGGCGAAGGAGGAACCCTATGAATAAGACGGAGCTTTGCGCACGGCTGGCGCTGGAGACCGGCCTGACCAAAAAGGAGGCGGAGGAGACGGTGAACAAGCTGCTCCTCATTGTCACCGACGCTCTGTCCGAGGGGGAACGGGTGCAGCTGGTGGGCTTCGGCTCCTTCGAGGTCAAGCAGCGGGCCGCCCGCGTGGGCCGGGACATGAAAACCGGCCAACCCATCCAGGTGCCGCCCACAAAAGCCGTACAGTTCAAACCCGCAAAAAACCTGAAGGATTTGGTGAAATAGAATGCGACTCGACAAATATTTAAAGGTCTCCCGCCTCATCAAGCGGCGCACTGTGGCTAACGAAGCCTGCGACGCGGGCCGGGTCAGCGTCAACGGGCGGCCAGTGAAAGCCTCCTATGACGTAAAAACCGGCGACGTGCTGGAAATCCAGTTCGGCCAGCGCACTGTCAAGGTGGAGGTGCTGGCAGTGGCCGAGGCTGTCCGCAAGGACGACGCCTCCGCGCTGTACAGAGAAATATTGTAACTGGTTATCCCTTTTGCTCAGCCTTATGCCAGAAACCCCTCCGCCACCGCCGTGGGCGGCGGCCCTCGGCAGGTTGTCAATCAAATGCAACACTATTTTCTTGGAAAAATACCTCATTTGGAGTTCTCCATCCGAGGCACTTCCTGGGGCGGTTGTTGATTAGATCTTCAACCTCTTGAAGGTCCTCCGCAGTAACCGTCCTGAAATCAAATCCTTTTGGAAAGAAAAATCGTACAAGGTCATTGGTGTTCTCGTTTGTTCCGCGTTGCCACGGCTTATGTGGCTCCGCAAAATAG
>MSHH01000072.1 GCA_001941075.1 Oscillospiraceae bacterium Zagget6
ACGAAGCCAGGCTGAAGGAGATTGCCGAACTGCAACGGCAAATCGGTACCTACGGCAAGACACGGAATGTCTATTTACAATATAAAAAGCTCCCGCAGAAAAAGCAAGCGGCGTTTTACGAGGCCCATCGGAGTGACATCATGCTGCATGAGGCGGCAAAGCGTTATTTCGATTCTTTGGGGCTGGAAAAGCTGCCTTCCATTAAGGCGTTAAAGCAGGAATACGCAACATTGAACGCCGAGAACAAAAAGCTCTACCCCGACCAGAAAGCGGCTCGAAAGGAAATGATTGACCTGCTCACAGCGAAAAGCAATCTGGAGCGATTCCTGGAAATCAAAATCGAACAATCCAACCGCAAGGAGCAGCAACAGCAAGAAAGCCGGTGATACCGGCATACCCAATCCGGGGCCTACGGTGTTTGCCGTAGATCCCGGATCTTTTGCGTTCAGCGTTCAACAGAGGCCGAAAAACTGAACGCATATCGGGAGACAGGACGTGAAAAATTCACGGCTGTCTCCCAGCAGCAGACGCCGAAGGCGGCTTAAAACCCCGGCCCAAACAGGTCGGGGTTCGCAGGGGCTTGGGGGCGGCAGGCCACCAACAAGCAGCGGAGGTATATACCGAGGCATTGCTTGCTACAATATGTTTGACCCGGAACGGTGTTGGAAAAACAGTGCTGTTCAACGGTTCATACCTAAAGAAGCTCTGATTAAATGGCACTGGATGACTGAGTAAGCAGATTTTGCGCAAATCGAGGCGTGAAATCGCAGGACCAAGAGCGCCGCAGGTGCGGGCGTACCTCTTGAGGGTAATACTGGATGTATTTCAAGATTTCGCAGCGAAGAGTTGCACGAAATATGCCGTTCAGACACCAGAAGGTATTTAATCAGAGGTTCCCTAAGTGCCTGCGATAATCTCAATCTGCTTTACGGCAGCATATGCCCTGCCGCGAGGTACAATCGGTACCACTCCTCTCTCGTCAGCGCAATTTCGCTTCCTCGTATGATTTCATCCAGGCGGCTGATTTTTGTTGTACCTGCAATCATTTGAATGTCGGCGGGATGTCGGAATATCCAGGCGGAAGCGATGGCAGTCGGAGTAGTCTGGTATTTTCTGCTTAAATCGAGAAGTGCCTGATTCAGTTCGGGGTAGTTTTCGTTATCTCCTATAAAAATACCTTTCGCCAAGCCGCTCTGGAACGGAGACCATGCCTGGATCGTGATATCATTTAAGTGGCAGTAGTCAAGGATGCCGCCGTCTCTGTCAATCGCTCCGTCTGTCAGCATATTTACTTCCATACCAGCAGCTGCCATATTGGAGAACGGGATACTGAACTGGAGCTGATCCACGAGCAAACTCTGCCGGACGCATTTCTTGAGAAGTTCAATCTGGCTGGGCCGCTGATTGGATACGCCGAAATACCGTACTTTTCCGCTCTGTTCCAACCAGTCAAACGCCTTTGCTACCTCCTCCGGTTCCATCAATGCATCCGGGCGGTGCAGAAGCAGCACATCGAGGTAATCTGTATCCAGGCGTTTCAGAATATTATCTACAGAATAAAAAATATGTTCCGCAGATAAATCATACATGATTCCAGGAACAATGCCGCATTTTGACTGAAACATCATATCTTCGCGTTTGCATCCGGCCTTTTTCCATGCTTTTCCGAATATGGTTTCGCATTTTCCTCCGCCGTAGATATCCGCGTGGTCAAAAAAGTTCAGGCCGTGATCCATGCAGTATGAAATGTGAGAGACAAGCGCAGCTTCCTCCATATCCGCGATTCGCATACAGCCGATGGCGATGGAGGGAATGATAAGGCCGCTTTTGCCGGGATTTAATTTTTTCATGTATAATCCTCCTTCGGATGGAAAATATCTGGAAGCGCAGTGACAGCAAGGTGAACAATTTAGGAACAGCTCATGAAATCAGCCACAACTTCTGTGGCACTGTGCCGGGGTATGTTGTTTCAGCCGCACCGCTGCCCTGATACTTCAGGACAGCGGCGCGGCTTCTTTTTACAGGTTGGAGACGGCCGTCAGCACCACCGCCTCATAGGGCCGCAGGGTAACGGTCTGTCCGTCCCACTGGATGTCTGGGTAATTGCCCAGGCGTTTTTCGTAGCATCCGGTCAGGGGCAGCGACCGCTCCTTCGACAGCAGGTTGCAGAATACCAGCACTTCTTCCCCGTCCAGCGTCCGCCGATAGGCGAACACGTCCGACTGGTCGGGGTACAGGAAGGAGATGTCCCCCTCCTGGATGACCGGCAGCTCCTTCCGCAGGCGGATGAGCGCCTGGTAGTAGTGAAACACCGAATCCGGCTGGCGCAGCGCCGCCTCCGCATTGATTTCACGGTAATTGGACTGCACGGGTATCCAGGGTTCCCCATCGGTAAAGCCGGCGTTTTCCCCCGCATCCCACTGCATGGGGGTGCGGGCGTTGTCACGGGAGCGGGCGGCCAGGATGTCCAACGCCTCCGCCGGGGTCTTTCCTGCGTCCAGCAGGATTTGATAGTAGTTCCGGCTCTCCACGTCCCGGTACTGGTCGATAGAGGTAAACCCGGCGTTGGTCATGCCCAGTTCCTCTCCCTGATAGATGTACGGCGTCCCCCGGAGCAGGTGGATACAGGTGGCCAGCATTTTGGCGGAGACCTCCCGGTATACACTGTCGTCCCCCAGCCGGGAGACCACACGGGGCTGGTCGTGATTGCACCAGAACACGGCGTTCCAGCCGTTCCCCTCCTGCATTTTGATCTGCCAGGTGTCGAACAGTCGGAGCAGCGCCGCCCGGTCGGGGGGCATTAGTGACCACTTGTCGCCGTCCCTGTAATCCACCTTCAGGTGATGGAAGTTGAAGCACATGGACAGCTCGCCGGTTCCGGCCCCGGAGTACTGGAGGCAGTTCTCCAGAGAGGTGGAGGACATCTCCCCCACGGTGATCATGTCGCCAATGCCCGCGTCCCGCACCAGCTCCTGCAAGAACTCGTGGACGTGGGGGCCGTCGGTGTAGAACCGCCGCCCGTCCCCCTCCTGGTCGTCCTCCAGCACGTCCGGCTTGGAGATCAGGTTGACCACGTCGAAGCGAAAGCCCTGGATGCCCTTCCCCTTCCAGAAGCGGAGGACGTTTTTCAGCTCCTCCCGCACCCTGGGGTTGTTCCAGTTCAGGTCGGCCTGGGTCTCGTCGAAGAGGTGGAGATACCACTTGCCCAGTTCGGGGACATACTTCCACGCCGGGCCGCCGAACTTGGAGACCCAGTTGGTGGGCAGCTTCTCCCCGGAGCGGAAGATGTAATAGTCCTGATACACCGGGTCTCCGGCCCGGGCCTTTTGGAACCACCGGTGCTGGGTGGAGGTGTGGTTGAATACCATGTCCAGCATCAGGCCCATGCCCCGCCGTCCCGCCTGCTCGACCAGCTCCTCCAGGTCGGCCATGGTGCCGAAGCGGGGGTCCACCCGGCAGTAATCCGCCACGTCATAGCCGTTGTCCCGCTGGGGGGAGACGAAGAAGGGGGTCAGCCACAGGTAATCCACCCCCAGCTCAGCCAGGTAATCCAGCCGCTGGATGACGCCCCGGAGGTCCCCCACGCCGTCGTGGTTGCTGTCCTGAAAGGATTTGGGATAAATTTCATATACAACCTTGTTGCTAAAATCCATTGTTCTCGTTCCTTTCTATGAGGGCGGCGGTCCAAAAGGCCGCCGCCTGTTTCGGTTATCGGGTAAAGGTGCCGACAGGGGTATTCCCCGCCTCCACCGTTTCGTCCGGGCGGAAGTGCAGGGCGTGGCCTGCCTCGTCGGTGACCACCATCATGGTGATGGCCGGGTGGCCTGCGGCGGCGATCTTCTTCGGGTCAAAGACGATGAGCGGGTCGCCGGGGCGCACCAGGTCCCCCTTTTTGACCATGGGGCGGAACCCGTCGCCGTTCATGTCAACCGTGTCCAGGCCGATGTGCAGCAGCACCTCCAGACCGCTTTCCGTGGTGATGCCGCAGGCGTGGTTGGAGCCCTCCATCAGGTTGGACACCGTTCCGGCCACCGGGCAGCGCAGGACGCTGTCGGTAGGCTCAATGGCGATGCCGTCCCCCAAAATCTTTTCGGCAAAGGTGGCGTCGGGAACCTGAGAAATGGCAACGGTCTTGCCGGAGAGGAAGGCGTAGAAGGTGTTATCCTCATATTCGGCGGCCACAGGCTGAGCAGCGGCTTCCGCAGCGGCAATTTCTCTCCCGGCCTGTTCCGCGGCGGCGGCAGTGCCGTTCCGGGTGCCGACAATGACGGTCAGCACAAAGGGGATCACAACGGCGATGAGCATACACAGGGCGTAAGGAGCCCAGTAAGCGGGCTGCATGGACAGGATGCCGGGCAGACCGCCAACCCCCACGGCGTTGGCGGTGCAGCCGAAGGCGGTGGAGACGATGGCGGCGCAGCAGGAGCCAATCATGCCGCAGACGAAGGGGAACACGTATTTCAGGTTGATGCCGAAGATGGCAGGCTCGGTGACGCCCAGGTAGCAGGAAATCATGCAGGGCAGGTTGGTCTCCTGGGATTCGGGGTTCTTCCGCTGGACAAAGGACATCCCCAGTACGGCACTGCCCTGGGCGATGTTGGACAGGGCAATCATGGGCCAAAGCATTGTCCCGCCAAAGGTCCCGATGAGCTGAAGGTCGATGGCGTTGGTCATATGGTGCAGACCGGTGATAACCAGTGGGGCATAGAGGGCACCGAAAATTGCACCGAAAGCCACCCGGAAGTCGGAGGTGATGCCGGCGTACACCACATCGGAGATGGCAGAGCCGATTTTCCAGCCGATGGGCCCCAGGACGAAGTGGGCGGCCATGACCGCCAGGGTCAGGGAGCAGAAGGGGACGATGATTTGGGCGATGAGCGGGTGTGTGATCTTCTTAAAGAACCGCTCTAAGTACACCAGCGCGAATGCGGCCAAAATTGCGGGGATGACCTGGGCCTGGTAGCCGATCATGTTCACCTGGACAAAGCCGAAGTCCCACTTGGGGATATCCGCCGCAGCGGTGGAGGCCACGCTGTAAGCGTTCAGCAGCTGGCCGGAAACCAGCGTCAGGCCCAGGACGATGCCCGGCACCTCAGAGCCGCCCATCTTTTTCAGCACCGACCAGCAGATCATCACAGGCAACAGATGGAACACGGCCTCGCCGATGAGCCAGAGAAAGCTATCCACGCCCGACCAAAACTGGCTGATGTCGCAGAGGGTGGCGGTGCCGTCCTGGAAGAGGTACAGGGAGTCGATGCAGTTGCGGAAGCCCAGAATCAAGCCGCCGCAGATGATGGCGGGGATAATGGGAGCGAAAATCTCCGCGATGTTGGTCATGGCCTTCTGAACCGGGTTCTGCTGGCCCTTGGCGGCATTCTTGACCTCGGCCTTGCTGACGCCGGAGATGCCGGAAACGGCCACGAAGTCGTCGTAAAAGTCCCCAACGGTGTTGCCAATGATGACCTGAAATTGTCCCGCCTGGGTAAAGCTGCCCTTGACGGATTTCAGCGCCTCAATACCTGGGACGTCGGCCTTGCCCGGGTCCTGTAGGACAAAGCGCATACGGGTGACGCAGTGGGAAACTGCGGCGATGTTTTCCTTGCCGCCGACCAATTCCAGCAGCCGGGCGGCATCTTCCTTATACTGACCCATGATTTGTTCTCCTTTACGCAAATGATAGATGGTTTTTGCCTGACATGTACGGATATTCACCGGCGCTAATCCGTATATCTAGGATGATTATGTTATATCATATACGTATAAGATATGCAAGCATTTTTTCTCCAAAAAAGAAAGAATTGGCTGAATGCACAAAAGCACTCAGCCAATTTTGGGCAATATCACAAATGAGCCGGGGTGAGGAGCAGAAAGCGCCTCACCGTTTTGCGTATTCTACGAACTGAAACTTGTCGATTCTGTGCCTGGATTCGGAGTATTGGAACAGGGTTCCGTCCTCCAGGCGGGTGTAACTGGTAACGACTGCCACCACTGGGTCGTCGTGGAGATCCAGATAGGCCCGGTCCTCCCGTGTGACCGGCTGCACCCGGACGATCTTCTTGGCGACGCCGATTTTCAGCCCCAGCTCCTGTTCAAGGTATACGTACAGGGAACCGGAGCAAATCTCGCGGGTCAGTCTGGGGACATACCGCCGCAGCAGAAAATCCTTGTCCAGCAAAATCCGTTCTCCATCGATGCTCCGGGCGCGGATCAGCCGGTAGACTTCCTCGTTTTCATCTACCCCCAGTCTGCACATGGCGTCCTCGTCGGCCACCAGGATGGACAGATCCTCCACAATGGTGGAGAAATCCGCCTGTTCCTCCTCCATCAGCTCGGTAAAGGTCTTGATTTTGGAGATGGGAAAGTCGTGCCAGCTCCGGTCCGCCACCCGGCTCTCCTTCCCTCGTGCCTTGAGGATGTAGCCGTTTTGCTCCAGCAGGGTCATGGCCTTCCGCACCGTATCCCTGGAAACGCCAAACGTCTCCATCATCTTCCCCTCCGAGGGGAGCGTCGCGCCGGGCAGGATGGCCTTCTGGTCGATTTGGTCGGCGTACTGCTGGTAAATCGCTTTGTATTTGCTTGTCATATCCGTTTCTCCTGCTTCTGTGCTGAGAAGTTCAGCCACATTTCTGCGGCTTGTCTTTATTATACCACAGGGAGTACGTATATGGCAATTGGTTTTTGTTTGCCTCTGTGAATCGTAAGATTGATTCCGATAGATGTGAAAATTACCCTTGACAGATTGTATTCCAAGGATAATGACTATAAAATCACCGGAGCAATATAAGATGGTTCATCTGATGTTGCCCCGGTGACTTTTCGGTTCTTGATTGTAACATTTTACTTTTTTTTGGGCAATGCAAGTTTCACCTTGCGGTTTTGTATAACCGAGGTTTCTATCGGCGTGTCATTGAATGAGTGCTTCCTGATGGAAAGTCCTGAAAAATGAAAAATACCCTTGACAAAACACATCTGAGAAGAAGCTGACCACCTATCCCAGAACGGACAGCCGCTTTTTAACTGATGATATGGCGGAAAAGGTGCCTGCTCTGGTGAATGTGGCAGCGACATTGACCGGCAAAGCGGCGCCCTCGGAGCTGGCGGTAAAGCCCATTATCAACAGCAAGAAGGTCAGTGACCACCACGCTATTATCCCCACACTGGAATTGCAAAAATGCAATTTTGCGGAGTTGCCCAAGGGCGAATTTGCAATTTTGCAACTGATCGCTACCCGGCTGCTGGTCTCCGTCGCCCCGCCCTATCGCTATGCGGAGACTGTTGCGGAGTTCCGGTGCGGAGAGGAGATCTTCACCGCCAAGGGGAAAACAGTGCTGGAGCTGGCTGGAAAGCCATTGAGAAGCCCGGAAAGGCTGAGAAAGCAGATGCGTCCCTGCCCATGATGCAGGTGGGTGACAGCTTTCCGGTGGTGTCTGCCGAGGTCAAGGAGGGGCAGACGCGTTCAAAAGCGCACTTTACGGAGGACACCTTGTTGGCAAGTATGGAGCGGGCCGGTGCAGATGAAATGCCCGATGAAGCCGAGCGCAAGGGCATTGGCACTCCGGCCACCCGTGCCGGTATCATTGAACGGCTGGTGACACGGGGCTTTCTGGAACGCAAGGGCGACAAGAAGGCCAAGAACCTGATCCCCACGGAAAAAGGCAATGCCCTCATCACCGTTCTGCCGGAACAACTTCAGTCCGCCTCCATGACGGCGGATTGGGAGGAAAAACTGCTGAAAATCGAGCGTGGGGAGTATTCTCCGGCGGCGTTCATGGATGAAATCATCGAGATGGTCACAAGCCTGGTGGACAACTATCAGGTGGTGAAGGATGCCGCTGTTATCATGCCGGACGCCCGTAAGTCTCTGGGCAAATGTCCGGTCTGCGGGGCTGATGTGGTGGAGCGTCCCAAATCCTACGCCTGCTCCAACCGGCAGTGCAATTTTGCACTCTGGAAAAGCAATCGGTACTTTGAGGCCATTGGCAAGCGGATGACCGAGAGCGTGGCGAAGCGCCTCCTGAAAACCGGTTGTGTCCGCATGAAGGACTGCTACTCCCGGCGGTTGGACAGGTATTTTGACGCCACCATTTTCCTGGATTTTGACGAGACCGGCAAAGTCCAGTACCGGATGGAAAAAGGAATGTAAAAGGAGGTGTTCGAATGATGGCAGAAAACAAAACCGTATATCTCCACGATGCCGCCTATGCCCGTGCAAACAGGCGAAATTGAGCAGTATCACCGTTCCCGGAAAACCAACATCGACTGCAAAAGGGCAATCGAGAGCGCCGTTCGGGAGAACTTTGACGGGATGCACCTGAAGCACGACGCAGCCAAACCCGTTGTGGAGCAGTTCGGCGCTGAGCGTGTCGCTCATGTGCTGGCGGCGACTGTCCGGCACTTTGATTGGGACGGCAGGTTCTCCCGTGACAACAAGGCGTGGGCGCAGACCGTCCCATTCGTGCAGGACACCGATTCCCTAGGGATGGACAGAAGCACGGAGTATGTGGTGGAGAGCCACCCTGCGGTGCTGGACGGCTTTATCAGGCTGGCCCGCAAGGAGCTTGCACAGGAAAAAGATAAGGAAAAATCTGCGGACGGGAAACGCCCGTCTGCACTGGAGCAGTTAAGGTCGGGAAAGGACAGTCAGCAGGCAAGGCCGACTTCCTCCCCCAATAAGCGGCATGAGGAGGTGCGATAATGGACATTCAGGCATGGGATGATGTTCACGGGGCAAAAAGCCAGGAGACCTTGCAGGCGTTTCTGGACAGCCGAACGGACAGCTACGCCATTTTGCAGTTGAAGCGGACAGACGAGACCGCCCAGGATCGCTTCATGAACTACAGTTGGCTGGAGAGCCACAACCGGGAGCCGGAGGTGGATCACTACGATGTGGTCTACACGGGGAGCCTGCCCTCCGGCACTGGCCTGGAAGACCTCTATGTGAAGTTCAATATCGACCACCCAGCAGACTTTACGGGTCATTCCCTCTCCATCAGCGACATCGTGGCGTTGAAACAGGCCGGTGTAGTAAGCTATCACTATGTGGACAGCGTTGGGTTCCGGGAACTGCCCGACTTCCACCCGGAGAACTATCTGCGGAATGCGGAGATGACGATGGAGGATGATTACGGCATGATCGACGGCGTACTGAACAACGGCCCCAAGGAACCCATCCGGGAGGAACGCCCCTCCGTGCTGGAGAGGCTGAAAAATGCCCCGGAACCGGAGTGGCCGCCGAAACAGACGAAACACCGGGAGGAAAGAGGTCTCGAATGAATTTCACCGGAGAAGAACTGACCCTGATGATGCTTTACAGCCCCGGCACCCGCCGGGGCCTCATTACCACACTGGAAGGGATGCGGCAGGAGCTGACAAAATCGGAGCGCAGGCTCCGGTCTCTCACCGATTCTGTACTGGATAAGCTGGTGCAGATGACGGATGAAGAATTTGACCGGCTCCCCCTCTATCCTGACCTGGAACTCTGAGAAAGGAGGCAAACATGGCATCGAAACTGGAATACTACAGCCGTATGGCGGAGGATACCTCTGACGGACTGACCCAGAGCCGGGAACAGTGGACAGCGTTTTTGCAGACTGCGGGCCGGGTGAGCAAGTACGCCTACGGCGACCAGCTTATGATCTTCGCCCAGCGCCCGGAGGCCACCGCCTGCGCCGAGTATGACCTGTGGAACAACACCATGCGGCGGTACGTCAGACGTGGTTCCAAGGGCATCGCCCTCATCGACAACAGCGGCGATTATCCCCGTCTGCGGTACGTCTTTGACGTAGCCGACACCGGTGCGAGACGGAATTCCCGCCCGGTGAACCTGTGGCAGATGCGGGAGGAATACGAGCGTCCCGTGCAGGAGGCGCTGGCGGCAGTCTTTGAGGTCTCCGCCCGTGACCCGCTGGATGTGCAGGTGGAGAATATCGCAAACTGGCTGGCCATTGACTACTGGATGGAGCATGAGGATGAGCTGGCCGACATCGTTGCGGACAGCTTTCTGGAGGGGTATGATGAAGACAGCAGAAGGATGTCCTTCCTGAACGCCGCAACGGTCAGCATCAAGTACGAGATTCTGAGCCGATGCGTGGAGAACCCCGACGACTACTTTGAACCGGACGAATTTACCCCCGTCTTTGACTACAACACCCGCAAAGCCACCAATGCCCTGGGAACGGCGGTCAGTGAAGTTTCCGGTCAGGTGTTCCGGGAGATTGAAGTCACCATCCGCAACTATGAGCGCAGCAAGCGCATGGAAAGGAGTCACGATCATGGAACTGACTTACACACAGAACGGGGATTACCTGATTCCCAACCTCACCCTCAAGGAGACCAGCAAGGCACCCCTGGGCAAGTACGGACGGATGCGCCGGGCTTTTCTACAGGAGCATCGCCCAATCCTGTACAACGACCTGTCCCTGACGGAGCAGTTGTTCCCCCATCTCCGGGAGATCGACGAGACAGCGCACCGAAGGGTCGAGCAGTTGATGCAGGAACTGCTGGAGAAGAACCCCGCCCCGGACAAGCGGACGCAGCAAATGGACTGGGTGCAGCACATGAACAGCCTGAAGGCGCAGGCAGAGGAGATCGTGCTGGCGGAGCTGGTGTACAGCTAAATCCCTTTGAGCAGGAGCCAGCCCAATACGAGCAGATGACCCTGCTGTTCCCCTCAGAAACAAAACAGATTGAAGCCATAGACCACGAAGCGGAGAGCGACAAGCCCTCCGCTTTTGTTATCTCTGATTCGGAGATCAGCCGGGTTTTACAGACCGGTTCCGGCTTTGCCGATGGCAAGCTGCGCATCGCGGCGCTGTACGCCCACGAGGGAAACCCCAAAGCCCGCGCCGATTTTCTCAAGAAAGAGTACGGTATCGGCGGGCAGAGCTGGGACTTTTCCGACGGTTCCCGCGGCCTTGTGGACTATCGCTCTAAGGGACTATTTATCCGCAGCTATGGCCATAACACGGAACTGCGCCTCCGGTGGACGGAAGTGGAGAAGCACATTGACACGCTGGTGCAGGCTGGCCGTTATCTTTCCCCGGAGGAACAGGCCCGCTACGCCCAGATGGAGCAGGATTTCGCCGGGTACGGCGGCGTCCCCATGCCCTCGGCCCAACACGCTTTTCCAACAGTTCCTGTGGCTGTGCCGAAGGAACCCACGCCGGAAGAACCTGGGTTCGTAAAACCTATGCCGGAGGAAGATGATTTCTCCGACATTGACCCGGAATGGGTACGGGAACGGCTGGCAGAACACGGTATCGAAAACGGTGTGGTTGTTGACCCGGAAAAGCTGGAACAAAGCCCCTTCATCCAACAGGTGGAAGCCGATGTGGAGCGTATCGCTGCGGAGGAGGCGGCAGAGGAAGAAACACCCGTTACGCCCGAAGATACCTCCGAAGACCGTTTCCATGTGATTGAAGTTGATTGGTATCCTGGTCGGGTGGCGTATTCTATCTGGGATGACCAGACAGACAGCTACTATGTGGACAAGGAAGGTCTCACCGTCGATTTCGTCAGCCGCTGGCAGGCAGAGGAATACCGGAATGAGCTGGTAGAATCGGCACAAAGGGAGGCAACGCTTTCTCCCCTTGACAGAGCCAAAGAGCTGATTGACGAGTATTGTCTGGAGGAATTTTCGGAGGGTGCCGACTTTACTGATTTGACCACTATTGGCGTCGCATTTACCACCCTCACGGATGACGAGATTCCCATTCAGGCGTATGTTGACCTGGTGGGATTCAAGCTGGAGCGTTACCTGGGTGAAACTCTGATCGATGTCCGGCAGTATGATTCGCTGGAGGCACTGATCGCCGGGGAATTGGAGGATTTGAGTTTTAATGACCTGACCTATGCCTCAGACGAGCAGATCGCCGCTGTGCTGGCGCAGGAAGCAGAACCGGCTGACACCTCTCTTGCAGAGCAGGCTGAACAGTTTGAAATGGAGCAGCAGGACTACCGGAACCAGGTGCTGTCCGGGTTGACCACAGACCACCAGCGCATTGTGGCGGCGATGGAGACCGCTGGCTTCCCGTTCCGTCCTACGGAGACTGACCCTATCTATTTTGGGGATTTGGATGATTACCCCATCACCTTTGACAGTTGGGACGCTGTCTATGAGTTCATCGACAGTGCCGAACTGAAAGACACCCCCGGCTTGCGGGAACAGGTGCAGGCGGTGCTGCACCCGGAAACTGTGTTCCCCTACAACGTGGGGGATACGGTCTATCTGGAGGACGGCAAACCCTTTGTCATTGACAGCATCGGAACATCGGATGTTCATCTGCTCGACCCATCGCTTCGGTTTCCCGTTCTTCGTGCAGAGAGCCGGGAGAACTTCCTGCGGCTCATGGAGCGCTGTCCCCAGGAACAGCAGGCAGAACCGTCACCCACGAAACACCCAACAGTGACCGAGGAGCCAGTGGCCTTTTACCCCGGCGAACAGAATGGACTGCCCTTCGATGTGGAGATCAGGACGTTGCACTTTGGCGAACCTGAACGTGATGAGTCTAAACAGACTGCGCCCGCACAGGAGCCTGCCCCGGCGCAGGAAACGGCGGCTGAACCTGTGGTCGAGCCGGAGCTAACCCCGGAGGAGACCATAGACAGGAACCCCATCTCCGTCCAGATCGGCGGCGAATGGCGCACCTTCCCTGACCGGGAAGCCGCCGAGGAAGCGCTCTATGCAGATTATAAAGAGCAGACCCACCGGAATGCTCAGAATTTCCACATCACAGACGAGGCGCTGGGCGAGGGCGGCCCCAAGGCCAAGTATCAGGCCAATGTTGCGGCTATCAGGCTGTTGCAGCACCTGGAGACTGAGGGCTTGCAGGCCAGCCCCGAACAGCAGGAAGTGTTGTCCAGGTATGTGGGTTGGGGCGCTCTGTCGGATGCCTTTGACCCTGGCAAAGATTCCTGGGCGCAGGAGTATCAGGAGCTGAAAAGCCTGCTCACTGAGGAGGAATACGCCGCCGCCCGTGCTTCTACCCTGAACGCACACTATACAAGCCCCACCGTCATCAAGGCCATTTATGAAGCCGTCGGCAACATGGGGTTCCAGACCGGCAATATTTTGGAGCCATCTATGGGCGTGGGCAACTTTTTCGGGCTGTTGCCGGAGGCCATGCAGGGAAGCAAGCTCTACGGTGTGGAGCTGGACAGCATTACGGGCCGCATTGCCCGACAGCTCTATCCCCATGCGGACATCAAGGTGGCCGGGTTTGAGACCACAGACCGGCGGGATTTTTACGACCTGGCGGTGGGCAACGTGCCGTTTGGGGACTACAAGGTCAATGACCGGGCTTACAATAAGCTCGGCTTTTCCATCCACAATTACTTTTTTGCCAAGGCGCTCGACCAGGTGCGTCCCGGCGGCGTGGTGGCCTTTGTCACTAGCCGGTACACGATGGACGCCAAATCCCCGGAGGTGCGCAAATATCTGGCGCAGCGGGCGGAGCTTCTTGGAGCCATTCGACTGCCCAACAATGCCTTCCGTGCCAATGCGGGGACGGATGTTGTCTCGGACATCCTCTTTCTGCAAAAGCGGGAGACCCCTATCGACATCGAGCCTGATTGGGTGCATCTGGGCCAGACCCCGGAGGGGTTCGCCATCAACAGCCACTTTGTAGACCACCCGGAGATGGTGCTGGGCGAACTGACATCCCAAAGCACCCAGTATGGCAAAGACGAATGTACCGTCGCGCCCCTCCCCGGCGCAGATTTGGCGGAGCAGCTCCACGAGGCCGTCAGTCACATTCATGGACAGTATCAGGCGGCGGTGCTGGAGGCTGAGGAAGTAGACGTTACGGACGGGCCGCAGCCTATCCCCGCCGACCCCAACGTGAAGAACTTTTCTTACACGGTGGTGGACGGCGAGGTCTACTTCCGAGAAAACTCGGTCATGAGACCGGTGGAGCTGAACGATAAGACCAAAGGCCGCGTCACCGGGTTGGTGCTGCTCCGGCAAATCGTCAACGAACTGATTGAATACCAGATGGAGGACTACCCAGAGGAGGACATCGCCGCAAAGCAGCGGGAGCTGAATATCGCCTATGACAGTTTCACGGCACAGTATGGTATCATCAACTCCAGAGGCAACGCCCAAGCGTTTGCCGATGATTCGTCCTATTATCTGCTCTGTTCGCTGGAAAATCTGGACGAGAACGGCAAATTCGTCGGGAAAGCGGATATGTTCACCAAACGCACCATTCGCCCGGAACGGAAAGTTACCAGCGTGGACACTCCCAGTGAGGCGCTGGCCGTCTCCATTGGGGAGCGCGGTAAGGTAGATTTGCCCTTTATGTCCGAACGGCTGTGATTTGCTTTTTTACGTAAGTATTCTTTTCTTCGTTATTCACGATGGTACAAACCTCCCTGTTTTGTGCCATTTTTGTACGGAGTCTTGACCCTAGGAAAAATAGATGGTACAATCGTTACATCTTGATAATACAACTGTTACACCACTTTGCCAAGAGAGATATAGTAGTCACAATAAGGGGAGAAAGGAAAATGAAAAAAATGTTGAAGATAATCGGGAGCATACTTTTAGTGATTGTCGCTTTGATTGCGGTATTCCTTTTCTGGCTGACGCACAGAGACAGTTCATTGAAGGAGAATTACCGTGACAGTATCGAAACCGGCGGCAATATTGAAGCGGCTTATCTGGAAGACGGACCATACGCTACATCCTATTATGAACAGACCGCTGTGCAGGTTTTCGAGAAATACGAAATCAGCTATCCGACAGAGTTGGAGACGGAGGACAAAAAATATCCTGTCATAGTCGTATGCAATGGGACAGGGTGGAAAGGCTCTTTGTCCACGGCGCAGCATCAGTTCTATGCGTCATATGGTTTTATCGTCATAGCCACAGAGGAGACCTATTCCTGGAATGCGTTCGGCGCTGAAATGTGCATCCGTTATCTGGAGCTTCTGAATGAATACATAGATGATGAAGGAAATCCTAGCATTTTTTATCAGAAAATTGACTTTGACAACGTGGGCATTATCGGCCATTCCCAGGGTGGCGTTGGGGTGATCAACTCCATTACCAATACCGACCACAAGGATATTTACAAGGCTGCCGTGGCGCTGTCGCCCACGAACTATGAGTTGGCAGTCGCGTGTCAATGGCCTTATGATGCCACACAGATCGATATACCGATCCTGCTGATGTCTGGAGCCGGAGGCGGCGATGACTGGGTCGTAACACTGGAGGGAATGACTGAGATTTACGATATGACACCGGGAAACAAGGTGATGGCAAGAAGGTGTGACACAGCTCATGGTCTCACCGGTGTTTCTGAGGACGGATATGTTATGGCGTGGTTCATGTGGCAGCTACAGGGTGACGAGGAAGCGGCAAAAGCGTTTGTTGGAGCGACTGCTGAAATATTGAGCAATGATTTCTACCAAGACGTGCAGATTGATATAGAATAATAGCTGTGATAAAGAATACCAGGCACTCAACAATGAGCGCTTGGTCTTCCTGCATTACCGGCGAGGCATCTGATGAAAGTCAGGTGCCTTTTTTGTTGCCAAAATGCCAACGTACATACCGGGAAAGGAGGGAGTTTACAGGGGTATGTAAAAATGTCACAACGTCATAACGTCATAAACACAACACAAACCATTTAGCAGGGCAAAGCGTTTTCCAAAGGCACAGAATACAGAGCGCGGACCCGGTTCGCAAAGTTCTTTAACCTCCCGGAACTGATGAATCTGTTCAAAGAGGTGGCTGACATCAAGACTAGCGACCAGCTCAACCTTCCGGTGCCGGAGGCGCACTTTGAGACCGTGGTGGTGAAACCCTCGGACATTCAAAAGGAGATGGTGGCGTCGCTCTCGGAACGAGCGGCGAAGATCCACGCCCGCCTGGTTGACCCCTCTGAGGACAATGTGCTCTGCATCACCTCAGACGGGCGCAAAATCGGGCTTGACCAGAGGCTCATGAACCCGCTGCTCCCAGACGACCCCGGCAGCAAGCTCAACGCCTGCGTGAACAATGTGTTTCGCATTTGGCAGGAGGGAACGCCGGGCAAGCTGACCCAGCTTTTGTTCTGTGATATGTCCACACCCAAAGGGGACGGCAGCTTTAACGTCTACGACGATATTCGCACGAAGCTGGAGGCTAGAGGCATCCCCCATGAGGAAATCGCCTTTATCCATGATGCCGATTCTGAGGCGAAAAAGAAAGCGCTGTTTTCTAAGGTTCGCACCGGTCAGGTGCGGGTGCTTCTGGGTTCTACGCAGAAGATGGGTGCTGGGACCAACGTCCAGGACCGTCTTGGGGCGGCTCATCATCTGGACGTGGGCTGGCGACCCGCGGACATGACCCAGCGGAACGGGCGTATCATCCGGCAGGGCAACAGGAATAGGAACGTTCAAATTTTCAATTATGTCACGGAAGGAACCTTCGACGCCTACCTCTGGCAGACACTGGAGAACAAGCAGAAGTTCATCTCACAGATCATGACCAGCAAATCTCCGGTTCGCTCCTGTGATGATGTGGACGAGCAGGTGCTTTCCTATGCGGAAGTGAAAGCCCTCTGCGCCGGAGACGAGCGCATCAAGGAAAAGATGGACCTGGACATCGACGTGGCCCGGTTGAAGGTGGTGCGGGCCGACTTTCTGAGCAACCAGTACCGGCTGGAGGACCGGCTGTTGAAGCACTTCCCAGCGCAAATCGAGAAGCAGCAGGGCTATATTCAAGGCTTTGAGGCTGACATTCAGACTGTGGCGGCGCACCCGCTCCCCAAAGAGGGCTTTGTGGGGATGGAGGTCAACGGGCGGAGATTTTCCGAGAAACAGCTCGCAGGAGAGGCTATTCTCGCCGCCTGTCGGGATTGCAAAGGGGCCGAACCGGTGCCGCTGGGCAATTACCGGGGATTCCAGATGGAACTGTCCTATGATTCCTTCCGGCAGGAAGTTGACCTGACGCTGAAAGGCTCCATGAGCCACCGGCTGGCCCTTGGCAACGATGCCAGAGGTAACCTGACC
This sequence comes from Oscillospiraceae bacterium Zagget6, assembly GCA_001941075.1. GTDB lineage: Bacteria > Bacillota > Clostridia > Oscillospirales > Oscillospiraceae > Onthomonas. The sequence continues at coordinate 16,996 of MSHH01000072.1, forward strand.
CGCATCGACAACGCATTGGCTGGGATTCCGGGGAGGCTGGAGGCGGCAAAAGAACAGCTTGCAAACTTGGAAAACCAGCGTGAGGCGGCCAAGGCGGAAATCGGCAAGCCCTTCCCCCAGGAGGCTGAACTCCGGGAGAAGTCCGCAAGGCTGGCGGAGTTGGACGCCGCCTTGAACCTGGCGGAGAATCCCATGACCCCGGAGGAACGGGTGAATAGTGAGGAACGTCCTTCTGTACTGGCGGATCTGAAGCAGAAGTCTAGTCAGGTGCCGCCGCCGAAGAAGGGAGACAGGCCGCAGGAGGAAGTGTTGTGATGGGCCAGGACAAAGAGAACCGGGACGTTGTGCTGCACTTCCGCGTCAGTCCCTCCGAGGAGGCCCGCATCCGGGCAAAGATGGAGGAGGTAGGCGTCACCAGCATGAGCGCCTACCTCCGCAAAATGGCGCTGGATGGGTACTGTGTTCAGCTTGATTTTGACTATCCCCGGCAAATAAGCGTCCTTCTTCGGCGCTGTAGCTCTAATTTGAATCAGTACGCCCGCCGCGCCAACGCGACCGGCAGCATCTACGCCGAGGACATTCGGGACTTGCAGGAGCGCATGAACGAGATTTGGCTGAATCAGAAAGAATCCTTGAAATTGCTTGCATCCATCCGATGAAGCGTAGGCCGCACAGACCAGATCTGTGGCGACATCCTTGCAGATCGCCACAGCTCTGGTAAAATGGAATTAGAATATAAAGAGAGGTGGATAAGAGTATGATGTTATTGAAGTTACCATTGAAGCTGGTCGCCTTGCCCGCGGCGCTGGCTGTCACCATAGCAAAGTGGGCGGGTGTGTTTCTGACCAGCTTTGCCGGAGCGATTTTCTATCTCCTGTCCGGTCTGTGCTTCGTGATTGCCGTTCTCAGCTATCTGATGGGGATTTGTACTGGTGGAGAGGCGGTAGAATTTCTTGTGATGGGGTTTGTGGCGTTTGTCCTGCCTTTCGTTGCCGGGTGGGTGATTGGGGTGGTGGACACATTGAGCGATTCCCTGTGGGACTTTATCAAGTCTTGACGGCTATAAATTCATTCGGAAATCGACAAAATTGGCAAATCATCGCTTTTCACGGCTCCAGGCGGACAGTGTTCCGTCTGGGGCTATTTCTATTTAAAAATGGCGCATTGTAAAATGAAACTGCAATAGTAAAAAGAATATCCATAGTGATGAATCAATGGTAGAATTGAGTTACCACACACCAATTCTGAAAGGAGATCATCACTATGGACAATCCCAATTATACCATTGAACATCGAAAAGGGCAACACTTAAGTTCGGAAGAACGGCACGATATAGAGGTTCATCTGCGGGACGGCTGGAGTACGTACAAGATTGCAAAGCATTTGGGCCGTCCATATAATACCATCAAGAATGAGATTCAGCGTGGGACAGTACTCCTTTACGATGGGAAGGTCTCCCGGTACAAGGCTAAGGCTGGTGAAGAGAAGTACAGGAAGAACCGCAACAGCAGTGCCCGGAAGTACCGCTGCCTGGAGACAGTACCATTCCTTCGGTATG
>MSHH01000073.1 GCA_001941075.1 Oscillospiraceae bacterium Zagget6
TAAATAGAGAAAGCCAGAGTTTCCCCTGACTTCACTATTTTTGCGGGTTATTTTTCTCTACCCCAACTCTTGACATAGAACCATTTTTCTCTGCCCCAACTCTTGACAGGGAATCTCCTTTTCCTCTGCTCCGTGAGCATCTTATGAGGCAGCAGCTTTCCCGTTTGCAGCACCTGGCTAACAGCTAACAGCTAATAGCCAACAGCTCATTTACCTTCTCCGCCGCCGACTGCCCCGGTAGCCGCCGCCGCTGCGCCGTCCGCCGGAGTAGCTGCCGTAGCGGTTGCGCCGGACCTTGCGGAACAGGGTCAGCCGCAGAATCAGCGCCAGGATCGCCACCGCCACCAGCACCAGCAGCGCCTTGATATACCAGCGGGAGAGCAGGTCCAGCACCATGGCTCTGCGCTTGAGGAACACGGAGGCTTCCACGTCGTTGACGGCGATCAGGTTCACCGCTGCGTACTCCTCCCCGTCCAGGTACAGCACCAGTGTCCCCAGCACGTCGCCCTTCTGCACCGGGGCCTCCACCGAGCTGCGCAGGGTGGGGACGACGGTGAAGCTGTCGGCGGTGATGTCGTTGGGCAGCTCCGCCTCGATGCTCTCCTCCGGGGCCACGCTGACTGAGTCCGCGTCGGTGGACAGGGTAACGGGGACCGAGCCGTAGGTGTCCTTTTTGTCCACGATGGTGATGGTGGAGAAGTTGTCAAAGCCCCATTGGAGCAGCCGGGAGCTTTCGGAGAAGTGGGTGTAGTTGACCGTGCCGTCGGATGCGGTGGTGGTCTCGCAGCCGATGACCACGGAGATCAGCGTCTTGTCGCTCTGCTCCGCTGCGGCCAGCAGGTTGTAACCTCCCTCGTCGGTGGTGCCGGTCTTGATGCCGATGCAGGAGCTGTACACATAGCCGCTGTAACGCAGGTTAGAAAGCAGACCGTTGGTGTTGAAGAAGTGCCTCCTCTCTGAGAGGTTGGTGGCGTCCACGTAATATTCCGTGGTGGAGACAATCTCCCGGAACGTGCTGTAGCCCATGGCGGCCTTGGCGATCAGGTAGAGGTCGCTACAAGAGCTGTAGTGGTCGTCATCGGGCATCCCGTGGGTGTTGACGAAGTTGGTGTTGGTGCAGCCCAGCGCTTTGGCGCGGGTGTTCATCTCCTCCACGAAGCTGTCGGTGGAGCCGCTGACCGTCTCGGCCAGGATGTTGGCCGCCTCGTTTGCGGAGGCCACCAGCATACAGTAGAGCAGGTCCTCCACCGTCATGACCTCGCCGGGCTGGATGTTCTGGTTGCTGGAGGTGGAGTCCAGGTCGAACCAGCAGTCGTCGTAAGCAGTGACCTTATCGTCCAGGGACAGGTCCCCCGCCTCGATGTGCTCAAAGACCAGCAGGGCGGTCATCACCTTGGTCAGGCTGGCAGGGCAGATGGCCTCGTCCGCGTTGTCGGAGTAGAGCACCACGTCGGTGTCCATGTCCACCAGCAGGGCGGCTTGGGCGTCGATTTCCATGTCGTCCAATATCGCAGACGAGGACGCGGCGGCTGTGGGGACCAGCATGGAGACCATCAGGACAAAAACCAGAAACAGGGAGAAAAAGGAACGTTTTTTCATTGGAAAAATCCTCTCATGGAGCAATGGATGCAATTTTTATGATGAGCGATTTCCTTTGTTCAGCCTTGCGTATAAACCCCTCCGCCACCGCCTGCGGCGGCGGCCCTCCTCCCCTTTCAGGGCAGGGAGCGAAGCGGAAGTGCCGCTTGACGGCGGAGGCAAGAGGGGTGGTCAGCTGCAAGACGGCAGTTTTTTAACTGTCCACTAACCACTAGCCACTAAAGATACAGCTGAATCAAGAGGATACCTATATTTCGTTACTTAGGGGAACGTTTCCGCTTCTGCCAGCGGTGATACCGCCGCCGGAGGGCCTGCACCAGGAAGAACAGCAGCACCAGCCCCACAAGGCTCCCCGCGACCACAGCGGCTGTGGGGAACGGCTCGGCGGTCTCGCTGAGGGACCGGAGATGGGTCAAAATGGGGGGCAGCCGCTCCACCTCCTCGGCGGCCAGCAGCTCCACGGCGCCGTAGGTGACGCCGTCCAGCGAGACGGTCAGCGTCCCCACCGTCTCCCCGGCGGTGACGGGGGCCTGGATGGAATCGGGCGGCTCGGTCTCATAGGTCAGGTCGGCGGCGTCTACGTCGTTGGGCAGGTAGGTGGTCAGGCTGTCGGAGGCCAGCAGCTCCACGGAATCCGCGTCCTTGCCGTCCTCCACCGGAACCGTGGCCTGTGTGGAGCCTTCCTCCACCAGCGTCACCGGGCTGAAATTCTCAAAACCCCACTCGTAGAGCCGGACGCTCTCGGAGAATTGCAGCCGGTCCCGGCTGCCGTCCAGGTTGATGAGCCAGTTGCAGCCCATCATCACGCAGCACAGGGTCTCGCCGTCCTTCTCCGCGAAGGAGAGCAGACAGTACCCCGCCAGATAGGTGGAACCGGTCTTGCCGCCCACGCAGTAGTCGTAGAGGTAGTTGGAATAGGAGTGGTCGCAGATCAGGGCGTTGGTGTTGTACAGCTTCCGCGCAGAGGAGACGTTGGTGGCAGGGACGGTGTATGACGTGGTGCCAATGATCTTTCGGAAGGTTTTGAACTGGTAGGCGGCCTTGGCGATGCGGTACAGGTCGTCGCAGGTGGTGTAGTGGTTTTTGTTGTGCAGACCGCTGGGGTTGACGAAGTTGGAGCCGGTGCAGCCCAGGTCGGCGGCGGTCTCGTTCATCTCCTCCGCGAAGTCCTCGATGGACCCGCTGACCGCCTCGGCCAGCACATTGGCCGCGTCGCAGTGGGAGGAGAGCAACAGCATATACAGCAGGCTCCGCACCGTCAGCTGCTCCCCGGTGGCGATGTTGCCCAGCGCCGCCTGAGAGGTCAGCCCCTGCTTGAAAGTGTCGCTGGCGGTGACAACGGTGTCCATCTCCAAATCCCCCGCCTTGACGTGCTGAAGCACCACCAGCGCGGTGAGGATTTTCGTGACGCTGGCCGGGTAGATCTGTTCGCTGTTGTCCTGGCCGTAGAGGACGGCGTCGGTGTTCATCTCCACCAGCAGGCAGGAGCCGCAGTTGACTTCCATGTCGCTGACCAGCTCGGATGAGGTGACGGGGATATACTCCGCTGCCTGGGCGGGAACTGCCAGTAGGCCGCAGCAGAAAAGGGTCAAAACCAACAGAACGCTAAAACGTATTTTTCTCATAAACTCACGTCAAAATGTCTTATTTAGTTATCCCCTTTACTCAGCCTTGTGAGCATTTTAGCTCTTAGCTTTTAGCCATTAGCTATTAGCTTTGCGGTTCCTGGCATAACGTGCTACGCTTATCGTTTGTATTCCTTTACAAACGGGTGGTTTCGCTCTCCGTTTCCTTTTTGCTGTTCGCTTTAGACTGGTATTACCTGACTAACAGCTAACAGCTAGCGGCTAATAGCTCATCACAACGCGGCTGATTCAAAAAGATAGCCATAAAATGTTATTTGGGACTGTGCAGCCGGAACTCCGCCGCTTCCTTGCGGTGGCCGGTGGCTCGCCGCGTTTTCCGTGGAACACGTGTCGAACGGAAACGCTCTCTGCACAGGGGAAGGTTTGTGTGTAAATTGCCTGTCAAGGGACAACCAGAAATCATTATAACAGGTGAAACGGCAGACTGCAATGGGAAAGTAGGAGAAAATTTGTGAAAAAGCAGAAATAAATGGGGAAGGGGCCGGAGACGCGTTTCTTTTCTTCCGGCGGGAACTACGAAAAAAGGACTGAAACCTGTTACAGTTCCAGTCCTTTTTCTTGGCGCAGAAGAAGGGATTTGAACCCTTGAGACGCTATCAACGCCTACACGATTTCCAATCGTGCGCCTTCGACCACTCAGCCACTTCTGCACCTGGCGATTGCTCGATTGCCGCTTTCCCAACGGCAAGAATTATTATACCAGCCAAACGGAAAAAGTCAAGCACTTTTTTCGCCCGTCGCAAAGTTTTTTTGAGCAGTCGCCAGAAGAAACCAATGATTTACACCTGTGGCTCCGGCTCAAAGGCAAAGATGCGGGCCATCACCGGGGCGGGGAACTCCACGGTCAGCGTTCCCGCCGCCTCGTCCCACCGGAAGGCGCAGGCCCCGGCGGGATAGGCACAGGAGACTTGCGCGGCCCGTCCCGCCCAGCGTGGGAGGGGTACGGTCAAACGGCTCTCGTCCCCGCCCCGCCGCCAGAGGGCCAGATAGCCCACCGTTTCATCCTCCAGAGCCAGGGCGGACCAAACGTCCCGGTAGTCGGACAGGCCCAGAGGCCAGAAGGGGACGGCATTTTTCAAATGGGAACGGATGGACTTGTACCAGGCGATGCCCTGGTGGACGCAGGCCAGCCGCTCCGGGGACAGCTCCGCCAGGTGGCCGCTCTGGTGGACCCGCAGCAGCAGGGCGTTCACCATATTGAAAACGGTCTCCTCCACGTCCCCGTCCCGCATGGGGTAGGACCACACCGCCGCCTGTTCCGGGGTGACGGCGGCGGGGGCGTTGGCGGCGATGGTGGCGTACATCCGGTAGTCCTCGGTGTCGCTGGTGGACTGGATGGAGTACCGGGAGAGCATGGCGTAGTCCATGCGCAGACCGCCGGAGCTGCAATTCTCAATCACCAGGCCGGGGTAGCGGACAAACACCCCCTCCAGCCAACGGAGGTACGCCCGCTCGTGCTGCAACAGGCCGTCCCCCACGCTGTCGGCGCGGACCTCGGTGCCGATGCCCGGCTCGATGTTGTAGTCCATTTTGATGTAGCCCACGCCGTAGTCCTCCACCACCCGGCGCACCACCTCGTTGACGTGGTCGATGACCTGGGGATTGCGGAAATCCAGCTGGTAACGGCTGCGGTCATAGACCTTTTTGCCGTGGCGCAGGAAGAACCAGTCGTCCGGTACTTGCTCCGCCAGCGGGCAGTGGATGCCCATGCTCTCCAGCTCCAGCCACACGCCGGGGACCATCCCCTTGCTGCGGATGTAGTTGGTCAGCTGGCGCAGCCCGTCAGGAAAGCGCTCCCGGCTCTCCTGCCACTCCCCTACGCTGTCCCACCAGAAGCCGGGGGAGTACCACCCCGCGTCGATGACATAGTATTCGCACCCGGCCTCTGCCGCCGCGTCGATGAGGGGCAGCTCCTTCTCGGTGGTGGGGTCCCCAAAGAGGCAGTTCATGTAGTCGTTGAAGATGACGGGCAGGTCCTCGTCGTCGGCGTTGGGGCGGCGGATCAGCCGCCGGTAGCGGGTCAGGGCGGCCATGGCCGTGTCGAAGGAGTTTTCCACAGCCCCCACCGCCACGGGGACGGTGGTAAAGCTCTCCCCCGGCTGCAAATCCACGCTCCAGTGGGATTGCAGCTCCGTGGGACCGCTCAGCCCCAGGCAGAAGTGGCCGTTGTAGTCGCTCAGCTCCGCCAGCCAGGAGCCGTTGTGCTCGATTTGCCAGAACAGGGCGGAATCAGCCCCGCTGTTGGCCAGATAGCCCATGGGCAGGAACTCCTTGGTGGACCAGTGGCCGGTGTTCTGGACGCAGAAGGACTTGGAGGTGCGGGGCGTGGGCATGGTGGGCTGACTGCATTGTATCCCCAGGTCAGGGAAGGTGTAACGCTTCCAGTTCATCTCCTTCATCCAGCTGTTGTGGGGAATAAGCAGGGACATCTTCTCGTCGGTGGGCACTGGGGATTCCTTCTCCACCCCCTGATAGAAAAAGGAGGAAACATATTCCAGCGTCTGCACCTCTGTCCCCCGGTTTTCCACCCGGCTGGAGCAGCGCACCACCGGCAGGTCGCCGTAAAACTGCATCCAGGAGGTGACAAGCAGCCCGGTCTCGTCGTCCTCCTGCACAAAGGTCAGCAGGCGGCCCGTCTCGTTTTCCTCGTCCCGGTGGGAGACGTACCGCAGGGCGTAGCCGGGGGCGGTGACCAGGTGCTTGTTCCCCTGCCGCTCATAGGGCCGGTTGTAGCCGGAGACCTGCACCTGCACCAGGGGCCAGCCCTGGGTCAGGTAGTCCGGCCCCCAGGGATCCGGCTCCTTTTGGGTGATGAGGTCGGATTCCTCCAGCGGGTTGGGGGAAAAGTGGAAAAATTTCAGCTGCCCCGCCTGGGTGACGCAAAATTCCAGGTGGACGCCGTTGTGGAAAATGGAAATTCGGTTCATAAGCGTCTCCTTCCTCTTAGCTCTGGTTGTGTTCTTCAATTCTCCGCCGCAGATCGTCCTCCGCCTGCCGCACCTCCTCCCGGAACATCCGGGCGGAGACCCGCGTGGCCCCGTGGCCCAGTATGATGACCTGCTCCAGCGCGTCGGAGGTGGCAACCCGCACCCGGTAACGCCGCCCGATTTCGTAAGTCACCTTTTCGATGTACATGTCGGCGGTCTCGGCGTGTTTGGTGTAGACCACATAAATGTTATCCAGCTTCTCCACTGAGCCGGGGTTGTGGGGCACCCGGTAGGCGTCGAACACCAGAATCAGGCCGCAGCCCCGACAGCCCTGATAGTTGCGGAGCGTCTCGATGAGGGACTGCCGGGCGGCGGACAGGTCCTCCTTCGCCAGGGCTTTCAGCTCGTCCCAGGCGAAGATGATGTTGTAGCCGTCCACCAGCAAAAATTCTTGAACTGGTTCGTTTTCCCATTGGGGAGCGCGTTTTTTCTCTCCGCCGCCTGTGGGTCGGTTGACCTCTCTCTGGGGACGGAAGTCCCGCCGCTTCACCGGGCCGTAGGTGCGCTCAAAAATGGCCTGTAATTCCTTGTCCCCCGCCGTAATGCCGCCGCTCTGCCGGGGCGCGGACGGGGTCGGTTCCGGTTCCTCGGCTGCTTCGGTTTCAAAGGAAACGCCGCTGTCCAGGTGCAGATGGTCCTTCACCTGGTCCCATTTGACAATCGTTCCTACCCCGTGGGAGCAGAACACCGAGTCGGGGGTGTTTTCCACGTCCGCCTCTGGGTCGTAGCCGATTTGCGCCACCACCTCGTCCTGGTTGTGACAGGGGCGGTAGCCCTGGAGGGCGCAGGAGAGCCGTCCCCGGCCTCTGGTGTAAGCGGCCACCTGGGTCTGGTAGTCCCCCATGGTCGCCACCGGCGCGCTGCCAGTCAGCACCGCCCGGTCGTCCTCCAGCTCCGGCGGGTCGAAGCTGCCCGCCATCAGCTGGATGTCCGCCATGGCCCGGCCCAGATTCTCCTGGGGCAGCTCCAGCCGAAAGGCATACCACGGCTCCAGTAGCACCGACTTGGCCTGCATCAGCCCCTGCCGCACCGCCCGATAGGTGGCCTGGCGGAAGTCGCCGCCCTCGGTGTGCTTCTCGTGTGCCCTGCCGGTGAGCAGGGTGAGTTTCATGTCGGTGATGGGAGAGCCGGTCAGCACCCCCAGGTGGGTTTTCTCCTCCAAATGGGTCAAAATCAGCCGCTGCCAGTTCCGGTCCAGCACGTCCTCGCTGCAAAGGCTGTCGAACACCAGCCCGGACCCCGGCTCCCCCGGCTCCAGCAGCAGGTGGACCTCCGCATAGTGGCGCAGCGGCTCGAAGTGGCCCGCCCCCACCACCGGGGCCTGAATGGTCTCCTTGTAGACGATGGCGCCGGGGCCGAAGCGCACCCCCAGCCCAAAGCGGCTGGCCACCATGCTTTTCAGCACCTCCAGCTGCACCTGGCCCATCAGCTGAATGTGGAGGCTCCGCTGCCGGGGGTCCCAGAGGATGTGCAGCTGAGGGTCCTCCTCCTCCAGCTCTTTCAGTTTCAGACAGGCGGCGTTGGGGTCGCAGTCCGGGGGCAGGAGGATTTGGTAGGTCAGCACCGGCTCCAGCAGGGGCAGGGCGGCGTCCCCTTCCCTGCCCAACCCCTGTCCTGGCCGGGTGTGGGTCAGACCGGTGACGGCGCAGACCGTCCCCGCCTCAGCCAGCGGAGTGGTGGTGTATTTGGCCCCGGAGTAGATGCGGATCTGGTCCACCTTCTCCGTCCAGGGGGCCTCCTCCGTCCCGCCGGAGAGGGCGGTTTTCACCGGCAGGCTGCCGCCGGTGACTTTCAGGTAGGTCAGCCGGTTGCTCTGGCTGTCCCTGGCGATTTTATAGACCTGTGCGCCAAATTCCGCCGGGTAAACGGGAGAGACGGTGTACCGCTCCAGCCCGTCCAGCAGGGCCTCCACCCCCTCCAGCTTCAGCGCCGCGCCGAAGTAGCAGGGGTATACCTGGCGGCGGGCGATGGCCTGGGCTATCGTCTCGTCCTCCATCGCGCCGGCGTCCAGATACTGCTCCATCAGCGCCTCGTCGCAGAGGGCCAGCTCCTCCCAGAGGGCTTCGCCCTCTACCGTCAAGCGGTACTTCCGCTGCGCTCCCTGCCCGCCGCCGAAGGGGACGCAATTCTCATCCAGGCGGCGTTTCAGGTCGGCGGTCAGCGCCTCCCGGTCCGTCCCCGCCAGGTCCATTTTGTTGACGAACAGGAAGGTGGGGACCTCGTACCGTTGCAGCAGCCGCCACAGAGTCTCCGTGTGGCTCTGCACCCCGTCAGTGCCGCTGATGACCAGCACGGCGTAGTCCAGCACCTGGAGGGTGCGCTCCATCTCGGCGGAGAAGTCCACGTGGCCCGGCGTGTCCAGCAGCGTCACCTCCGCCTTCTCCAACGGGAGCATGGCCTGCTTAGAGAAGATGGTGATGCCCCGCTCCCGCTCCAGGGCGAAGGTATCCAAAAAGGCGTCGCCGTGGTCCACCCGGCCCAGCTTTTTGATGCTGCCGCTCAGGTAGAGCATGGCCTCGGAGAGGGTGGTTTTGCCTGAGTCCACGTGGGCCAGGATGCCGATTGTCAGTTTTTTCATGGTGGTTCGCTCCCATTCGCGTCTGCTGTATGTTCAGCATGACACACCCCAGCCGCTTTGTCAACCATCAAAATGGGCGCAAAAGCCCCCTGATGCAGGTATTCTTCTACATCAGGGGGCAGATGGTCAAAAAAGTCATTTCAAGAGTGCGAAGCATCCTTGTTCTTTTTACAATTCACAACTCGATATTCTTGGCTCAAAACAGCAGCACGGTCTCATACACACGATTCTCACTCCGCTGGCTCTCTGCGGTCCAACTTTCATAAACGTTGCAAGCACCGTCGTATCGCCGCCAAGACCAAGCGCACCCACATGGGACTCATTCACTCTGTTTGTGATTTCCTGCTCCATCTCCGACTGTTTCTCATATCTCCCATCGACGAGCGCCTGTAGCATCAAAGACGCGGCTTCATAATGTGAGCGGCCAACCCCGATTGCCAGCGTGCAGGGAGAACATCCAAGCTGCGCTGTGGATTCTACGGCCCACTCTACGATCTGGTCCATGACCGGCTCAACCTTGTGCTTGTGGAAAACGCGATGCGTATGTGCCCTGATTGCGGGGCCTCCGCCAAACATAAGGATATGCACCCGAAGCACCTCTTCATCCGTGCTGCGAATCAAAATCGGCGCAGCATCCAGCATCCCTGAATCCTCGTACATCCCTTCCGACTGGGCGATCCGCTGCGCGTCATTTCCTTTAACCGCCATTGGCCTGCCCGGGAGCGTTCTCAGCCCTTGCCGGATTCCTTCCCGGATGGATTCCAGCACAGTTCCGGTCACCGCCGCATTTGGTCCGGCCTCGACAACTACATGCGGAATACCTGTATCATCACAGAGCGGGCTGTGGTTTTTCTCCGCTACCTCTGCATTTTCAAGGACCGTTTCAAGTACCCACCGCGCCTTGTCATCCGTTTCCTTCTGAATGGCTTTTTTGTATGCTTCTTTTTTATCCGGCGTAAAAGTGGAACCAGCTCGCACAAGCGCATCGCAGACCTTATCAACAATCTCCTGATTATAATTCATCCGTGACGCCTCCTTAATAAATGCTCTCATTGTGTGCGGCTGCGATGATGGCAGGATAGTCTTTTACCTTCAATTCATACAAGGCTTCCATACCAAGTTCAGGGAACGCCACAAGGCGCTGCTCCATCGTATTGTTCCCAAGCAGCGCCGTAACCGGCGGCATGACAGCGTAAACGGCATTCTGCTCATCCAACATCTGAATCGTGGCTTTCCCGATCTCACCCTTTCCGAGGTGGACCTTTACTCCGGCTTTGGAGAGCGTTTCAAAACTCCCTTCGATCTCAAGCTTGTTGCTGGACGTCGGACCGACTCCGGCAGGGCTTACAGCCGTGTGGAAAATCACGCTGCCCCGCAGATGAATATCCGTGTTTTCGATTTCTCCCGAATCAATTAGTTCACAAATTTTAGGCAAAACCGCATCTCTGCCACAATAGATAGAACCGGATATAAGAACTTGATCTCCAACCTGTAGATTTCTGACGTCCTCTTCACTGATCGGTGTTGTTAAAACCTTCACTTCAGACACTCCTAACCCACCACGCCAAACAAATCCAGATAACTGGCATCATTTTCGATCACACCATACGCTTGCGATCTTTGATAAATCTTCTCGGCCCATGCCTTATGAGGCCCGATCTCATTCATTCCTTTGGAACCCTTGATAACGCCGCCAGACGTGTGAAGGATTTGATAGGCGTCCTCATATTCTTCCTTCGTAACAGCGAGCATACCGTTTATATAGTTCAGATGCGTCGGATGAATACACGTCTTTCCCATGAACCCATTCGCCTGGTCGAGAATCAATTCCCTCATTAAGCCATCTACGGCTTCATTCACGATTGGACGTCTCTGGAGCAGCGTATCCTGTAAGCTGTAGCCTGGCAGCTTTTTAAACTTCATGGATTTATTTACACGGAAATACTCCCAAACAGGACCTGAAACCGTATACTCATTGTCTCTGGTAAACACATTCAGGATGTCCAACAGGCAGTCGCGCACCGTCATAATGTCGTAAATGGTATAATTGATGCCTCGTCTCACTCCGAAGCAGGATGAGAAATCGGTGCCGCCGGTACGGATATTCAGCACAAGATTTCTGTGCGCGTCAAGAATTTTCTTGATGCCAATCAGCTCTTGCAGCCTTGATTCCTTAAACGCAACGCTTCTGTCCTCAATGATGGGCATACCATAGAGGATTTCGCCAAACTTGTCGTTCAATTCTTCCAAATGCGCAAAATATGCTTCCCCATTCTCCGCGTTAAACTTCGGGAAATTGAATCCTGTAATCAGCTTGATTTGCTCCGGCTTGAGCATACTGCTAAAATGCTTGAACTGCTCTACCGTTCTAACGCGAAAGAAAATCAGTGGAAGATCCTCATATTTGAAGGTCCCATCGTCAAGGGCTGCGAGCAGTGCATCCATAAGCGCAATGCAGTTTACCTCTGCCGCCGGTACGTCCTCTTCCTTGCAAGCATCCTCAAAGCACATTACCATAGATGTCAGGCCAGCATATTTCTTATGAATAATTGCCTCCGCAAAATCCTTTGTCCCCGGCATGTACATGGTCGCCCCAAGGCAGTATTGAAGCAGACTTCGGTCAGTGTACTTGTTGAAGTCAATCGGCTCCTTTACAAACGCATAATCAGGATTATACTGATGGTGTCTCATCTATACGGTTCCTCCACATATCTCTGTTTAACATTTTATTTCCATGGTTATCCTTTATCTCAATACGGGAATACGCAATTTCGGCTCTCCGAAACAGGTCCTGGTAAGAATCCGCCTCGATCACGAACGCCCCCACACGATTACCGCTGCGCATATCGTCATCGATCACATCGCCCTTATTCTTCATAACAAACCAATTTTGAATCAGTGAATCAGCTTTGAGCTGCTCCAATCCCTCAATATGGTCAAACGTTCCCGGGTGCATATACAAAAGGTTCGTAGAATAGCATCGATCCTTCGGCTTTTTTACATCGTCCACCGGTTCGCCCAGGAAAGACTTGATTGCGGCTTCGATCGGGTCAAACCCCGTTACCAGCTTAATGAGATAATAGCTGAGTCCGCCGCCAATTCTTGGCGCAAACTCCAGCACCTGAATCCCCTCATTCGTTACGATTGCCTGATAAAAGAAAGGGGTATTCTTCAACTGAAACGCCTTTGCGATTTTGCGCGCAATATCACGGGCCTGAGCCGTCAGCTCAGGTGTGAGAGGCGCGGGGACGATAGAGCCGAAAGACTGCAACACCATTGTATTTTCGCCGGACGCTTTCTGTTTCTGCCTCGTCATGATAACATCTGCGTCATCCTCTGTGGCAAGACAATCGACCTGAATCTCAGCTCCGGCGTTAAATCCCTCGATGATCGCGGCTTTTGTTCGGCTCAACTGAATTGCCTGCTTTAAATAATGGTATGCTTCCTCAGGACCATCCACTCGATGAACGCCCTTGGAACTGTTGCAATCTACAGGTTTCACGACGGCAGGGAACGGAACGTCTGCGCAGGCGTCCTCCTCAACATCCTCGCGCATGATTTGAAACCATGAAGTAGGGATTTGATTCTCAACGAATATCCGCTTCATGCGCGCCTTATCCGTAACATCCAGGGACGTTTGGTAACTATATGGGTGAGGAAGGTCCAGTTTTTCGGCAACATAGCAGCAAGTACTATTCGCCTGGTCGATGCAGGTGCTGATGACCAAACCGGCTTTTTTCTCCCGTGCGATCCTTTCAACCGCTTCTAAATCCAAAGTGCTCTCCTGAATATGCTCATCTGCCACCGCAGCTCCCGGAGGATTCTTCAGATAATCGATCAGGCAAACATAGAATCCGCGTTCTTTCAGCTTCTCGATCAGGCGTACATGGGGGCTTGTCCCACCCAGCACAACAGCGACTGATTTATTTTTCCCTCTGTCTGTCATTTAATGGACCCTTTCGGCGACTGAATGGCTTCCGGATAATAGCAGTCGATCATACGCTTGACCAGGCTGACCTGTTTTGCCCGCTTTTTGGCGTCGCTCTCTGTGCTGTCCCAGCTATGAGTCGCAGCGACAGAGCCGCCAGTCTTTAAATAAATCGGAGCCGCAACGCGGATCATCTCCGGGACCTCATAATGGCGAATGAACCCACCTGTTGACTTCGGGTTTTCCGTGTGAATGTCGATTGGAATGTCGATTGCCTGCCGCATCGCCGCCAGCATCTGAAGCTGGATGTCCCGCACCGGATTGACAGAGTTCGCTCCCAGCATCTCCAACACGTGAGCCGAGCAGGGGTTGCCATGCCCCGCATGGGCGGAGACCTTGAAATGACAGTCCGCCGGAATCTCTCCGGCCTTTCTCATTTCACCGAGTGCCCACAGACAGCCCTCATCATAGACAAGGAACGTGCGGCAGCCCAAGGCCACAGCGCGTTTTACATCCTCGATTGCCCGAACGATCTGCTCCTGACCGCGGAGCCGGTATCCCATGCGCACGCCTTCTTCCGTATGGACGGATGCGCTGGTATCCGTGGTCGCTCTCGGCCCAACCGCCAAAATCAGGTCGGTTTCCGCCGCCTTCGCAAGCTTCACCATTTCCATGATCTCGTTGTCTGTCAGCATCATGATGCCCTTGGTTTGGGTCACTCTATGCAGATAGATCCCGTATTTATCCATGGTTTCCAGCAGGACCTCCATCACCTTTGGCCCCTGGATCCCCGGAACCTCAAAGCGATACTGGCCGCCATCCCTGAACCTTTTCTCAGAGGTAGGGAGCGTATACAAATCCCCCTCCGGCATACCGATGGACTTCAAAAAAGCTCTGGTTTCCTTCATGTTTTTTTCCTCCATTAAATATGATAAAATAGATCCTCCACATTCATCTCATTCGATTCAAATGCAGCAAGGATTTTGTTTCCTGTCTCTTCCTTTCCAGCCCACATCATGAGCCGAAGGAACTTGTTCCTGATTTCTTCCTCTGTCATCGGATTCTCAGGATCCCCTTTTGCGTAATCCACCCGTCTGACATATTCCTCGCCCTGGGCAAATATATGAACCTCAGATACGCGCTTTCCCGGAGAAAGCTCCGTAAATTCCTCACGGGCAGTCACAGACACTTTTTTTGTCAAATCCAAAATTTGCTTATCGCTCAGCTTTGCCTCTGAAAAAGCGTCTAACCCGCCATCCTGCGTGATATAAGCGGTCGCCACACTGAAAGGCATACTCAATTTGGCGGACTGCACGCCCTGTATGTCCGTGTGGTCATGTCCTCTTACCGCAAGCTCGTATGTATCTATTTCGATACGTTCGATCTCCTCCGGTGAAAGAGCGTACTCCTTCCGCAGCGCGATGGCCGCCTCCATGGAAGGATGACAATGGCGGCAGGCGGCATAGGGCTTCACATAAATTCTCTCGATTTCCAAAAAATCAGTCTTTTCAAGCAACTTTTCCTGGGAAAAGGTAGCGGAGAGTTTCCGCAGCATCCCTCTGGCGCCCCCCAGCATGTCATCCGGCGGCGTGGGCGCCATCCGCCCGACTCTTGACGCCATGACCGCAGACATCGCCGCATGGCCCAGATTGTAGGGTTTCATCTGTGAGGAATCCTCCTGGATTTCCAACAGTCCCGCCGCGCTTGTCGCTGCTCCGGAAATCGTGCTTTTCAGTTGTTCCCTGTTGTAATGGAGCATAAAAGCGATTCCAACCGCCGCCCCAACGGTCCCGCATGTGCCGGATGTATGAAATCCATGCTTCTTATGGCCCGGCTGCATTGCAAATCCACAGCGTACCGCCGCTTCGTACCCGATCACGATTCCGCGGAGCATATCCTCCGCAGTGCAGTCCCATTCCTGTCCCGCTGCCAGGATCGCTGAAACGATGGATGCGCCAAGGTGGATCGCGCCAAACCTGTGCCCGTCGTCCAACTCGACCGTATGGGCATTGTAGGCATTCACAAAAGCGGCTGTGAGTGCATCCGTTTTTCGCGTGGTTCCGAAAACAGTACACCTGCCGCCGCAGAGGTCCATGCCAAGATCGCCGTTCTCTTTCGCCCCGGCATAGACAACGCCAAGATAATCCAGCAGACACTCTTTTGCCTTTTTTCGATGCTTGCTTTCTATCCGCGCTTCACAGTCAAATAAGTAGTCGATGAATGCGTCTGTTATGTTCACTTCTGTTCACCGATCCGCAGTCGATACGGTTCGATCTCCTGCAGCCTTCCCTCATCAAATAACTTGATATTTCTCATCGCATCGTGCATCATTTGATAAAATGCGTCATAGGTCACCCCGGCAATGTGAGGCGTTGTGATCACATTGGGCAATGTCGTCAGCTCCGAACGGTTCAGCGGCTCATGCTCATATACATCCAGCGCCGCAAATCCGACCTTTCCCGTATGAATGGCTTGAATCAGGTCCTCTTCACAAATCAGCTGGCCCCTTGCAGTGTTGACCAAAATGACGCCGTTCACCATCCCGCTCAAAGCCCGCTCATTGATGATATGTCTTGTCTCATCTGTCAGCGCACAATGCAGCGTAAGGATCTCCGCATTTGCAAACAGCTCCGGCAGCTCGACATACCGAAGCGCGAGAGCGCGTTCCGTGGCGGCGTCAGCGCGATACTGGTCGTAATACATCACCTCAGCGCCAAACGGAACAAGCAGTTTCGCCACCGCCCGGCCAATATGCCCCATTCCGATGATGCCAACCTTCCGCCCGCGCAGCGTATGGGTGCGCGTTCCCTGTATCTGCTTCTTCCAGACGCCTTGTTTCGTTTCCGCATCAATAATCGTTAATCGGCGCAGTCCGGCCAGCATAAGCAAGACCGTATGCTCCGCCACGCTATTTGCGTTCACGCCCTGATTTACGTATAATGGGATACTTCGCGCTTTGATCCCGTTCAGATCCAGTGAGTCCAAGCCTACGCCGGTTCTTTGAATCATTTTCAGGTTTTCCGCCCGAGACAGAAGCGCATCATTAATTTTTAGTCTGCCGCTTACAAGAAGGTAATCTGCCAAATTCGCTTTTCCGAGCAAATCTTCCTGTGTAACCTGATCTAACATCACAAGTCTGAACCCGTCAGGAACCACAGACTGAATAATTTCAAGGGGCGTATCCGAATACCTGTTCGTCAGTAAGATTGTTTTCATGTAAAGTCACCCGTTTTGTATGTGGAACTGATCTGAACTTGTCACCGTTTGCATGACAAAACGATGTCGCAGATTCTATCTACCTCTTCCATTGAAAGATCCGAATACAATGGCAATGTCAGCACGCGCCTGCTTATGGAAAGCGCAACAGGGGTCAGCTGCACATCGTAACGGCCATGAAAGCACTCAAAGGTATTCGTCAACGGATAGAAATACTTTCTCGCTCCGATTTTTTCCGCAGCCAGCGCCTCGAACACGTCGTTTCTTGTCGCGCCAAACTTTTTCTCATCAAACACGACTGGGAAATAAGCGTAGTTCGGTTCCACGTCCGGCTGTTCCGGATTCAGCTGTATGCCATCAACACCGCTCAGCCGCTCACGATACCGCTCCGTTACCCGCTTTCTCTTCACAAGCTCCTCATCCAAGTGGCGAAGATTGCAAATCCCCATAGCGGCGCAAAATTCATTCATTTTGGCGTTTGCCCCAACGCCATCGACGACCTCCGGTCCTCGGATGCCAAAATTCTTCAGGCGGGCGATGGATTCCCCAACTTCCTTGTCCTTGTAACAAACGGCGCCGCCTTCAATGCTGTTAAATACCTTCGTCGCGTGAAAGCTATAACAGGCGACGTCCCCGTAGCTCCCCATGCTGCGGCCTTTATACCTTACACCGAAGGTATGAGCCGCGTCATAAATGACCTTTAACCCATATTTATTTGCAATGCGCTGGATTTCCTCCACATTGCAAACATTTCCGTACACGTGGACAGGTAGGATCGCAGAGGTTTTATCAGTGATCAAGCTCTCGATTTTCGATACATCCATCGTGTAATCATCGGCGTTGATGTCACAAAATACCGGCGTGCAGCCATTGCGAACAATCGCATGGGTCGTTGACGCAAACGTAAAAGGCGTCGTAATGACCTCGCCTTTCACCTCCAGGGCCTGAATGGACAACTCCAATGCCATATGTCCGTTCGTCAAAAGATCGATATTGTCAACCGACAAGTACTCGCGGAGCATTTCCCGGAATTTCTCATGCTTGACCCCCATATTCGTCAGCCAATGAGACTCCCACATGGGCTTGATTTCTTCTACATATTCTTCAATGCTCGGCATTGAGGAACGTGTCACCAAAATTTTATTTTTCATAACAAAAATTCCTTCCATAGGTTGCGTATAACGTTCGTTTTCAAACGGATATTTCCGCAGCAGGCGCCAGCATAATCGTCTTATTTCTTAGAAATGACCTCCGTTTTAGGCAATATATACGCTAAAAACAGTACAATATAAAACCCGTAGCTCCATAACTCTCCCACAATACCTGCCAACAAAAAAGCGCCTAAAACGGTTCCCAGCAGAATTGTTATCGGATTCTTCTTCAGCCGAATGATACTGACGCATGACAATACGTACATCACACAGGTTGACGCAAATCCAAATATGCCATTTTTATAAAAAACATCCAAAAGCGCATTATGCGCATGGCTGGCGAAAAAGTATTTTCCCACGTTCAATCCTGTGTGTTCCAGGGTTTGGATTCCCGTTCCCCACAGCGGCGATTTCAAAATCCCTTTCACTGCCGCATCCCATATATAGATACGACTGGTAAAGGTTAAATCTTTTCCCAGGATCGTTGTCACAAAATAAGAAACAAACATAAAGTTTCTGGCTAGCACGACCGTGATGCTGACGAACAGAAAAATAATGATTATTTTTTTCAGATCCAAAATCGTGTTCTTAAAGAATATCTGCCAAAAATTCAAGCCCAGGATCATCAGGCATAAGACGACCGAAGTCGTTGACTCTGCCAAAATAAGAGAGAATAAGCTCAGAACGGAGACCAAAACAGTGCTGACTGTAATTGCTTTGTTCCTGTTAATGCGATCATTCAGGAACGCGAGCAAAATCGTTGGAAAAATAATGTTGCGCATCGCATTTTTCTGGCCGAACAGCCAATAATCTCCCGCGCTCCGAAATCCATGACGCGAATAAAGCGCTAATAATACAATCAGATTGAGTGCAAATGCAACTAAAAAAAGGACATATAACGTTTGAATCCCGGCTTTTGGTTTTCTTCTGACCAAATCCGCCACAACCACATAAGCCGTCAATAAAATGCAGCATCGCAAGATAGCCGTTGACATATCCCCATCACTGATTCTGGTTGTAAGCCACTGAACTGCACATAAAACGACAACGCTAATCGTCATCAAATCGAGATGCTTTATGGATATTCTTTTCTGAAGCAGAAATTTCAAAAAATACAAAAGGATAATAAACAGACAAACAAATTTTTGCGCATTTCTGAACATTGTCAGAATGACGCCAAAGCTTGTATAGGTAAGTCCTTCTGGCGTGAAGAAAGGAATGCTGAACAAAACGATCAATATCTCTGTCAGATTTATTTTCCGGCCAGAAGCGTCCTCCCCTCTGTGTATATATAAACTTATCATTTTTATCTTCCCTTTTTAGAAAAAACCAGTCTGGACGCAGTTTCAGGCAGTCTCCCCGCTTATTTAGTCCCCTTTTTAAACTTTTGCAGATATGGCTTCAAAATACCAAGCAAATACGTAAATCCTTCTAACTTCAACAAATAAGAGCCAGCTGTATAAATGATCACTCCTGCCATCACCTGTAGGATGAGGATCAGCCAAAGCGAGAGATTGAGATAGGAAATCAGATAAACACACACGCCCATAAACAGCGCCAGGAAAACGCTTGGCATAATATCCTTCAGCTGCTCAAGGTATCCATACTTTAAGAGCGTTCTGTTTGGCCACGAGTTGATGATCTGACTGGTAACACTGCTGATAAGAAGACTATATGCCATGGCCATCACGCCGAAATTCATGCTGACCAACAGAAGAACCATTCCAACTGCTTTCTTTGCAATTTCCAATTTTAAATAAAGATCGCTGCGTCCCATCGCTTTGATCGCGTTCAAATTTGCCGTATGAATCGGATAAAACATATACGTAATGCAGAAAATCCTCAAATAAGGCACACACTCGTTCCATTTCTCCGTCAGCAAAAGCGTGACGAGCGGTCTTGCTGTCGCAGCCAATCCCATCATCAGGGGCGCCATGATATAGGTGCTGACCTTGATCGACAGCCGGGTCATATTGCAAACCTTTTCCCGCTTATCCTGCACATTGGACATCACAGGGAAAAGTACGCTGTCGATTGATGTGTTAATATTTGTCACAATCAGATGTGGAAACTGCTTTCCGCGATTGTAATATGCCAGATCGGAAGCCGAATACAGCTTTCCAATAATCAGTTGTCTCAGGTCTGAATAAATCGTATTGAGCAAACTGGCGGCCAACAGTTTCCAGCCATAGGAAAACAGCTTCTTTAAGCGCTGGAAGGAGAACATTCTTTTCGGGCGCCAGGGTACGGTGATCCACAAAACCAGCGTGTCAACGGCGGCATTGAATACCTGCTGAACGACCAACGCCCAAACGCCAAATCCGAAATACGCCAATGCAATGCCAATTATGGCTGCGCCAATGGTGCCCGCCAACGTGGAGAAAAAGAATTTTTTAAACATCAGATGACGGGAAACATACGCCTGCTGAACGTTTTTGATACCAGATATAACCAGCGTCAGGCTGAGGACCCTTACGACAGGCGTCAGTTCAGGCATCTCATAAAAAGCTGCAATAAACGGCGCCGCCAGGAACATGATAAGATACAGGCAAAGGCAAAGGACAATATTGAAGTAGAAAATGGTGGAGAAATCTAAATCATCAGCATCTTTCTTTTGAATCAGAGCATTTCCGATCCCATTGTCAATAAAAACCTGCAAAATCGTCGTAAATACTGTGACAAGTGCAACTGTTCCGTAGACATCCGGCGCCAGCAGTCTTGCCAGCACAATGGACACCACGAAAGAAACTCCTTGTGCCCCACAGCGCTCCGCAAATCTCCATACTAAATTTGACAGGGTTTGCTTTTTTGTATCCATATTAAGCTAATACTCCTAACTGATTCAATTCCTGCTGCATTTTAGGAAGGCATCCTCAGCTTTTCTTGAAGGTTGAAAGCAGTTTATAACACTTTGCCGCCATTAAGTCTCTCTTTGTCATGGAGGTTCGTGTGGCAGCTCTGTCCTGTGAAAAAACATATTCCGGGTCATATTTTTTCCTTGAAAGAGCTACCCTCTGTACTTCCAGTGAATGTTCTACATATTCATCGTCATTCATCAATATAACATTTTCTATATAGGAATCGATTGGCTTCCCCGGTTGATCGTCCAGGCTTCTATTGGCGTGATCCTTATAAAACCCATACGTTTCACAATGATAGTCATAATGCCTCACGACCAGGGATGGCACACCACACCTGGCTCCATCCGCCAGAGAACCTGCGACGCCGACGTTTAAATGCGCTTTTTGAAACTCCAGCAAAAACTGATCGTAGGGCAGCATCCCCTTTTGTACAATATCACGTTTTGCTTCTTCGTCCAGCGACTGTATTTTTTGATCGACTTCCTCTGCGCCATCCCCATACCCAACGATAACGAGACGCAATTCAGGAAACTTGCTTTTCAAACGCGCATAAGCATCTATCAGCCCCAAAATATAACCCTTGTGAGGAAACTCAAACCTTGCGCCCGTAATGATCGTAAAACACGTTTTCCGTTCCTGCGCTTTTTTGAAAAGCACCTCACGGTTTAATTTAGGCGTAGGCTTAATGCGCGGAAAAACGCAGGACTTTTTATCCTGAAGCGGTACGGAGTAATAGTCCTCATAGGCGTCCAGGTGCTTCAACGCAAACGCATAGAGCGATCCCTCTTTCTCCCATGCAGATACCCATTTCTGAATCTTGTTAAACCAATACTTTTTCAGCCATTTTGTTTGAAACAAACGATCCGGATAGCAATTAATGCCCGTAAAATTAGGCAGTACCAGCAAATGTTGAAACGGATTTGCAGGAAATTTCATTCTCAAACATTCGCTTAACGCATAGTCTATTGGCGCGCACGAAAGCATAACTGCACTCTCATCTTCAGACAAATGAATCGCAGGCGCGGAAAACAATTTATTCCATTTACTCCAATAACATTTTTCTATCCTGGAATCACTGAGAATTTCTTGAAAGGATGCCGCTTCATAGTCCTTTTCTGTCGTTATCCATATGACCCTATGATCATTTTCCATCGCGTATTGCATTAGGTAAGCAAAAACCACCTCGATGCCGCCTGGTCTCATATTGCTGTAATCAATAATTAAAACCTGATTCATTTTTTAGAACACCGCCCAATACTTATATTGTCAGCTTCTTCCTTTGCGTGTGTATTTGCAACCAAATCAATACAGCGATCCTTCTTTATCTCCATCAGCTTTATCTGTTTTTATACATCTTCTCATAATAATTCCTGTACTCGCCTGAGATGATCACTTCCCACCACTCACGGTTGTCGAGATACCACTGGATCGTTTTCTTAATGCCATCCTCGAACTTTGTTTCCGGCAGCCAGCCCAGCTCATTATAAATTTTAGTGGGATCAATCGCGTAACGCATATCATGCCCTTTGCGGTCAGTGACGTGGGTAATGAGGCTCTCCGGCTTGCCAAGCTCACGGCAGATGATCTTCACGATGTCGATATTCTTCATCTCGTTGTGACCGCCAACATTGTAGACCTCGCCGACTCTGCCCTTATGAATGATCAGGTCAATGGCGCGGCAATGATCCTCTACATAGAGCCAGTCACGAACGTTGAGCCCTTCGCCGTAAACCGGAAGCGGCTTGTCGTTCAGCGCATTCGCAATCATGAGCGGAATCAGCTTCTCCGGGAAGTGATACGGACCATAGTTATTGGAGCAACGGCTAATGCTTACCGGCAGGCCATAGGTCCTGTGGTAGGCAAGGACAAGCAGGTCAGCACTTGCTTTGCTCGCACTATAAGGGCTGCTCGTGTGAATTGGCGTCTCCTCGGTAAAGAACAAATCAGGTCTGTCAAGCGGCAAATCGCCGTAAACTTCATCGGTAGAAACCTGGTGGTAACGGGTGATGCCGTACTTCCGGCAAGCGTCCATAAGCACACTGGTGCCGATGATATTGGTTTGCAGGAAAATTCCCGGGTCTTCGATGGAACGGTCAACGTGGCTCTCCGCCGCAAAGTTGACAACAATGTCAGGATGTTCTTCCTCAAAGAGCTTGTAAACCGCTTCCCTGTCGCAAATGTCCGCTTTCACGAATCTGAAATTGGGGTTGTCCATTACAGGTGCAAGGGTGGACAAATTCCCCGCATATGTCAGTTTATCCAGGCAGATAATGCGGTAGTCGGGATAGGTATCAAGCATATGGAACACAAAGTTGCTTCCAATGAATCCGGCGCCGCCGGTCACTATTATTGTCATATCTGTTATTCCCCTCTAACGATTACGGAAAACGTTTTATGGCTTCCCTGTATCCTTACTCTTTCATCTGTGCCGCAATATCTGCATCCACGATTTCTTCTCCAGTCCTATTCTTCAGCTGCTCCTTCGACGCATCGCTCAAACCGTCGTTCACAACCGCTGTTAAATCACAGGTGCTGCACCGATCCAGTTGCTCCTTCGTAACCTTACCGTCCCGATAATCACAGCAGATCTTATTCTCGTACATCGAGTACGGATGCTTGGTGAACAGCGCCTTTGCCTTGTGCTTCACGACCCACCACGCCGGTTTCCAAATATACTTATGCATCGCCGGGGAAACCGAGCCGATCATCCAGCACTGGCGATCACAGCAGCGCACCTTCTTGCGGACTTCTTCCGCTTCCGGGCTGTTCCACAGCTCGTCCCAGGTCTGCGTATTCAGATTTCCCATCACTTCCTTGTCCTTTGTGCCATTGCAGGGCATAACATCCCCATAAGGATCAATGAAGAATGTATCAAAGCTCATGTCACAGGGCAGAAGTCTCGGTTGTCCATAGATATAGTTGATAAGGCCGTGGTTGAAGTAGGCTCTGAACCATTTCTTCGGGCTGTTTGACCGGAGCAGTTCATTCACCAGATCCTCAAAGTTTTTTGCCACCATCGGGCGGTCATGGATGATGTTCTTCGCTTCAACAAAGTAAAAGCTGTTGTGCAAAGACGCTGTGGCAAATTCCATCCCCATCTCATCCGAGATTTTATAGAGCGGAACAAGGTCAGGCGCATTCTTATCCTGAACCGTCATACCAAAGCCAACGTCCTTAATGCCCATCTCTACGAGTTTCTTGAGGGTGCCATAGCCGCGCTGGTATCCATTCTGAAGGCCGCGAATCTCGTTGTTGGTCTGCTCCAGACCTTCAATGGAAATGCGGATGCCGACATCCGGGAACTCTTTGCACAGGGCAACAATACGGTCTGTGAAGAAACCATTGGTGGATATGACAATACGGTCGCTCTTCTTCCGCAGTTCCGCGACGATCTCTCTTATGTCAGTGCGGATGAACGGCTCGCCGCCGGTGATGTTGGTGAAATACATCGGAGGCAGCTTTCTGATCGTCTCAATGCTGATTTCCTCCTCCGGCTTGGAGGGAGCCTTATATCTGTTGCACATCGAACAACGGGCGTTGCACCTGTATGTAACAATGACGGTTCCGTTTAACTTTTTCTCTGCCATGATCTTTTAACTCCTTTTAGAGGTCAATGATTCAAACAACTCCATCAGAGCCTGATAGTGCTTCTCCGGTGCAAATCTATCTTCTAATTTGCTTCTGCTGTTGACTCCCATCACTTTTACTTTCCTGTCATCATCGAGCAGCTTTATTTTCTCCGCTAACTGCTCCGCATTTCCGGCCTCGAACAGATACCCATTCACCCCATCCTCGACAAGCTCCGGGAGACTGCCGATATTGCTTGCAATGACAGGCTTGGAATACTGGAAGGATTCGAGGGCTGTGTTCGGGAGGTTGTCATACCAGATCGACGGGATCAGGGTAAACCTCGCGCCTTTTATAACCTCTTCCAGTTCAGCGCCGGACTTATATCCAAGAAACTCAATGTTCTTGAGCTCATGCTCTTTTACATAGGACTTCAGCTTTTTGCCCTCGTCTGTGTCGTCATTTCCCATGATTTTCAGGACTTTGTCCGGCAGCTTCTCATAGGCTTTTACGGCGGTTTCCACGCCCTTTTCTTCGTCTATCCGACCGAAGTACAATCCATAGGTCCCTACAACAGGTTCCCCAACCTCCGTCTTGCTTGTCGTGAATGTGGGAATGCAGTGAATCTTTTCCGCGTCGTAACCGTTCTCTGCCAGCTTCTGTTTCAGGAAGTTAGACGGCGTGACAAAAGCATCCACATTGTCGTACACGTGCATCCAGCCATGTACCTTCATGGAGAACACGCGAACCAGTGACGTAGGCAGCGAGCCTTTCACACAGCGGTATTTGATGCAGGACTTATATCCACAGGTCAAACAATCTTCACAGATTTTCTGATCACGAAGGAAATCAAACCGTGGACAGAGCATGAAATAATCCGACAGTCTGGATACGACCGGCACCCCCATCTCTTTTGCGCCTTTCAGAACACTTGGAGACAGCTTATTCACAAAATGAATGGTGTAAACAATATCCGGCTTGACATCAGCAATTTCTTTTTTAATCGCTTTCTTCACTTCCAGCGAATAAACGCTTCTTGTGATCATCTGCCAGATCGTTTTGGGCGTCTTTTTATACTCATCAAAGTATGTAGCGTCGCGGCTTCCGATTGGCTCCACGAAATACTTAGCGTACTCCGTCTCTACATTCTTGTTGGAATGAATAGAGAACGGAATGACCTCATGTCCATGTTCTTCCAACACTCTCTTAATGTTGAACATATATTTCTCCGGCCCGCCGGAAACGAAATATCTATAATTTACTAATAGGATTCGCATTCTCTTCCATCCTTATGTCAGCGTTATGGTCAATCACGTCTGAAAAGATCACGCGTATACACTTTATCCTTCACATCATCCAGTTCTGGATTATATCTGTTGGCAATAATGGCCAGTGACTGCTCTTTGAACGCTGCTAAATCATTCACGACCTTACTTCCGAAGAACGTGGAGCCATCTTCGAGCGTCGGTTCGTAAACAATTACCGTGGCGCCCTTCGCCTTGATCCGCTTCATTACGCCCTGGATAGAGGACTGCCGGAAGTTATCAGAATTGCTCTTCATCGTCAGCCGATACACGCCAACGATCACTTCTTTTTCCTTCTCAGCGTTCCATCCCTCATTTGCTTCATATGCTCCTGCGATCTCCAACACCCGGTCTGCAATGAAATCTTTTCTGGTACGATTGGATTCCACTATCGCCTGGATAAGGTTCTCCGGCACATCCTCATAATTGGCTAAGAGCTGCTTGGTGTCTTTTGGCAGGCAGTATCCGCCATAACCAAACGATGGATTGTTATAATGCGATCCTATCCGTGGATCAAGACAGACGCCCTCAATGATCTGCTGCGTGTTCAGTCCTTTCATCTCAGCGTAGGTGTCAAGCTCGTTGAAATAGGAAACGCGCAATGCCAAATACGTATTCGCAAACAGCTTCACAGCCTCTGCCTCGGTAAAGCCCATGATGAGCGTATCTATATTCTCTTTGATCGCTCCCTCTTGCAGGAGACCCGCAAAGGTGTTTGCCGCCTTCACCAGCCTTGCGTTCTCTACATCTGTGCCGACAATAATGCGGGACGGATATAAATTGTCGTAGAGTGCCTTCGACTCACGAAGAAACTCCGGGCTAAATATGATATTATCGCAGTGGAATTTTTCTCTGATGCTTGCCGTGTACCCCACAGGTATCGTGGACTTAATGACCATAATTGCGTCCGGGTTATTCTCTATGACGAGCCGGATCACAGTCTCCACAGCACTCGTGTCAAAGAAATTCTTCCTGCTGTCGTAGTTGGTCGGTGCGGCTATAACAACAAAGTCAGCGGTTTTATACGCTTCCGACGCATCCAGTGTAGCGGTCAGGTCTAATTCTTTCTCCGCCAAATATTTCTCGATATATTCATCCTGAATCGGGCTTTTTCTTTGGTTGATCAGTTCAACCTTCTCAGGAACAATATCGACAGCCATCACCTTATTGTGCTGGGCAAGAAGTGTGGCAATCGAAAGTCCAACATATCCGGTTCCTGCGACAGCTATATTTAATCCACTCATACGTTGTTGTCTCCTGTCATATAAAACTCTTTGTACCACTCAGCAAACTTCCTCAAGCCATCCCTGAGACTTGTGCTCGGCTTATACCCGAAGTCCCTCTCCAGAGCGGAAGTATCGGCATAAGTCACAGGTACATCCCCTGGCTGCATCGGAACCAGCTCCTTGTGGCTCTCGAAATCATAGTCTGCATCCAGGACCCCAGCACGAATCAACTCCTGCTGAAGAATATCTACAAAGTCCAGAAGATTCTCCGGGCTGTTGTTTCCTATATTATAAAGCGCATATGGCGGGACCGGCAGACCGTCCTCACCTGTGGCTCTGTCCGGTGCTTTCTGCATCACCCGAATAACACCCTCAACAATGTCATCCACATATGTGAAGTCACGCTTACAATTCCCATAGTTAAAGATTTGAATTTTCTTCCCTGCCCGCAGCTTATCTGTAAATCCAAAGTAGGCCATGTCCGGTCTTCCCGCCGGTCCATAAACCGTGAAGAAACGCAAGCCTGTGGACGGGATGTCATATAGCTTGGAATAGGCGTGGGCCATCAGCTCATTGCTCTTCTTCGTTGCAGCATAAAGGCTGACCGGATGATCTACCTTGTCATCTGTGCTATATGGAACCTTCTTATTACTCCCATAAACACTGGATGAAGAAGCATAAACCAAATGCTCCACAGGATACTTTCGACATGCCTCCAGAACGTTAAAAAAGCCGATCAAGTTCGATTCCACATACGCATCAGGATTGGTGATGGAATATCTCACACCAGCCTGTGCTGCAAGGTTTACAACTACCTGCGGTTTGTATCGCTCAAATACTGATGCGATCAGCGCCTTGTCAGCAATGTTGCCTTTCCTAAAGTGAAATGCAGAATACTCGGTCAGCTTCGCAAGTCTATATTCCTTGATTGACACGTCATAGTAATCATTCATATTGTCGATTCCTATGACCTTCACACCTTCTATTTCATTTAACAATCGTTCCGACAGGAATGCCCCAATGAATCCTGCGGCGCCAGTCACGAGGACTGTTTTGTTTCTCAAATCGACCTTCATTTCATTTGCTCCAATCTATGTCAGTTGACAGCTTTTCTCCCCAGTATCCACGGAAGCCATCTGTTGATGATTATTGCCGGGACAATCAAAATCAATGACATCGCCACTGTAATAACGATAGCTACAACCGATGAGGTAAACGCATTATCAAGCAAAGCTCCGTAAAGCGAAAATTTCCCAAGCACAGTCTCAATGACAGCGTACAGCTTCCCGTGCAGCCCAAAGTACGTCAACGTGTTAGCACCAATAAAGCTTATATATCGGTTGGTCCTCATTACCTTGCATATTGATAGGATTGCGAATATTCCAAGAATACCTCTGATGTATGAAAGCGGTATTGACCAGTAAACCCCCCCCCGATGGTTTCGGGGATATAAGCTGCAATCAGATAAACTGCCCACAGAACTGCTCTATTTCGTACTGTGTTTAACTTATCAAATACAGCTTCGCCATACACCTTAAAATAATACCCAAGCACCATCCAGAGCATTGCTTTGAACATGTAGTCTAAATGCCAGGGAAGTGCTGTGCTTCCCCACGGAAAGAATGCTGGATTCATCAAATTGCTATAAAGCACACTGGCAAGCGAGAGAACAGCTGCAACCACACAAGCCCACGCTGGTTTATTCCATTTGATAATGAAATAAAACGGAATGAAGGCCACAAACAGAGCCGCAACAAACCAAACTCCGTCTCCTGATCCACGAATCTGTAGGGCGTTCCATGCCAGCTCGGAAAGCGTATTTCTCTCACCATGTAAAGAAATAATCGCCGACAGAAAAATATTAAAATTGCTGAATATCAACCATGGTACGAAGAGGCCCTTTACCTTCTTTACGAAATGCTCTCGAAACGTGGCCGGCTGTTTATGCACATACCCGGAAAGGAAAAAGAACACTCTCAGAATAAAGGGTGAATAAAATGCACTCAATATATCCGAGCCGCTTTCCAAATGCGAGAGCATGACGAACATAATACAAATGAACTTGCCTGTATCGACCCATTCTAATCTCTTCCCTGTTGTCATCATCGGTTCTCCTTATCAATCGCTCTTCTATACAGCTTTATCGTTTTCCTGCTTACCTCATCCCAGCTGTGCTTTGAACAGATAAAATCCGCAGCGCCGTCTTTATACTTCTGAACCAAGGCTTCATCGTCGCAAAGCCCCTGCAACTTCTCTCTCAAGTCGCCCACATCGCTTTTCCGAAACATCACCGCTTTATCTTCCACAACCTCAGCGCACTCTTTTATATCAGAAGTGACACAGCAGTTCCCATAACTCATTGCTTCCAACAGACTCAGCGGCATTCCCTCAAGATCGCTGGGAAGAACATACACATAGGCGTTGCTATACAACTCCTCCCGTAATCTTCCGGAAACAAAGCCTGTGAAAATCACGTTCTCACCAGCCATTTTCTTAAGTTCCACAGCAAATTCATCCGTATCGGAGGAGCCGCCGGCAATCACAAGCTTCTTGTCCGTATTCAGCTCTTTATATGCCTCCACAAGATAGCGCAGGCCCTTCTCTGGAACAATGCGCCCCAGGAACAGGATGTAACTGTCCTTTTCTAATCCAAATTTTTCTTTGATCTCTTTCGCTTCTCTGATCTCAGGCCGATTCACACCATTCGGAATGTAGACCGTCTCCCTGTGATAAGTCTCCCGGAAATATTCCTGAACGCCTTCACTCAAAACAATGATTTCATCCGCATATTTTACGGCGATCTTCTCACCGAATCTTATGTACTTCGACCCGATTCCTTTTCCCCACTTTTCGCGCTGCCAGTCAAGGCCATGGATCGTTGCCACGCATTTTTTCCCAAGGAGCTTGGGCAGCCACAGCATCGCGCACGGTCCCTCCGCATGGAAATGCACCACATCATACTTCCCAAAAGCGGCGTGAAACGCAGCGAATATCGACGAAGACATCGCTGCCAAACCTTTTTTGTGTATTGTAAGAACTGATTTCAGTTTTACCCCTTTGTACTCATCCAGACCACCATTGTCGCAGCCAGTACGGTTATAGCAAACAACCTCGTGTCCTTGCGCCGCCATACGGGTTGACAGTTCTTCCACGACCACCTCAATGCCACCACGGGAGGAATCTCTTGCAGGTATGGTCTTATGACCGAGCATGGCAATTTTTAATTTTTTATTGTCACTCATAAAAACTCTCCCTTGTGATTGCTTACCCTCCATTTAAAACGGCACATATTTCATCTGGCGCCTTCCAAGTAGACGATGCCCCAATCAGCTCATTCCACGACAACAAGCCCATGATGAACATCCCTTCGAGCATCCATTCACAGGCTTGATCCATACCTCGCTTTTCCTCTGCATATCACTCTTCAATCTATTCAAGACCTGTGGAACTTATATAACTTAAACTCCCGCCCAGTTCCGCCAATTCTGATTTGCGTAAAAATAAGGCTGCCGTGGGGATCATCTATTTAAATGAGCGGCGCCACGAGCAGCAGAAGGGGAAACAGGACAATGAAAAGCAGCCATAGAGAAGGGTACATCCTGCATTCTGCAGGCAACCAAGAATATCTTCGCATTCTGCCAAAGGACGTCCACACGCGCTCATCCGGCTTTGCCCTCAGCAATTCTCAAAACGCTCCTTCAATATTCTCCTATAAGAACACACCGTACAGGGAAAAAAGACGAAACTAACCCTCATATTCCTGTACATTTTCATATTGTACTCCCCAGTACTTCTAGTGTCAATCGGTATTTTCACCATTTTCACGCGCCCACAAAGGGAATATTAAGGGACAACAGACGATAGAAGAACCGGAGGATTCAAAAGTGGAGCGTTCAAAAAAATGGTCGGAAATCTGACCACTTGTCAGTTTCTTTATTCCACTACTGCAAGTCAAGCAACTTTTCGTTCGCAGTACACGCCGTCATCCTGGACATTTACGGCCATGCCAGCGACGAAGCGGAAAGCCACCGCTGTTTTCCGGGCAGCTATAGGCGAAAAACAAGCTTGCTGGTCGGTGACGGTTTATGCGACGGTTCCAGCAAAAAGCGCTGGTTTCACCGCAGCGGCAAAGCCGTCACAAAAGTTGAAAAGCAAAAAGAAAAGCACCTGAAACGCATTGTTTCAAGTGCTTTTTGTTGGAGCTGCTAGGCAGATTCGGACTGCCGACCTCATCCTTACCAATTATCAACCGTTTGTTGTAACTTGTTGTTTGGTTCATTTTTGCGTTGTCTTTTTTCGTTGGTATTTCAGTCAAAATTAGAATCCGCTCGTTGTAGCTTGTTGTTTGTTGCTGTATGGTTTGGTGGTGGAA
Organism: Oscillospiraceae bacterium Zagget6; assembly: GCA_001941075.1. Classification (GTDB taxonomy): domain Bacteria; phylum Bacillota; class Clostridia; order Oscillospirales; family Oscillospiraceae; genus Onthomonas. The sequence goes on from MSHH01000073.1 coordinate 30,436, forward strand.
TTTTTGGTGGTGGTGGTGGAAAATGTGGTGGAAAATCAGGCGGCGGCAAAAATGCCCGCTCGCGCAAAATGCCGAAAAAGTTCACAGCGGCAAACAGGGGGGCTTTCCCCTCTGGAGCGGCACCCGCTCCACCGCAAAATAAAAAATCCGCTCCCCACAAAATAACCAACTAAACCAACTAAAACCCCGGAGCGGGCCGCTCACCGTCTGGCCAGACACTCCCACTCTCGCAGGGCAGCCACGCAAAAAGAGGCTCCCCGCCCATTGGGGAACCTCTCTTTTCTATGCGCGTGTAACGACGTCCGAAAACTGCCCTCCCCTCCCCTACCGCTCCAGGTGGTGGGCCTCTCGTTTTCGCGCTGGAGCGGGTCTGTGTGGCCCTGGAATCGTTCCGTTTCGTTCCGGTGATTCTACCCACGGAACGGCTACGGAACGCCACAGGAACGCTCACGGAACGGGGAGGGAACGGCTACGGAACGGGGGACGGAACGCCCACGGAACGGTTATTGTCCGCCCTCTCCGTTGATAATCCGGTACACTTGTGTCTTGCTCAGGCCGAATTTATCAGCCGTTTTCTGGTAGCTGTTCCCCGCCTCGATGTAAGCCCGAATAGCATCATCGCGGCTCTCCGGCTCAACCTCCGGCCTCCAGGCGGACAGCTCCGCCTCCGCATCCTGGGCGCGGCGTTCGGCGTCCTGGGCGCGTTGTATGGCCTCCTGAAGCTCCTGCTTCATCCGGTCTAGGGTATTGCCCGTGTCCTGGTTGTACCTCGCCACGGACTTCCAGTTGATAGCCTCAGAGTGCCACTGGTCGGCATTGGCCTCAGCCTCGGCCAGCTCCTTTTTCAGCCGCTCCACCTCTGCCTCTCTGCCCTCCATGCCGGAGAGGTAGGCCAGCATATAAACGGCCTTGTGCAGCCGTTCAAGTTCGTTCTCGTCGCACTCGACATTGAGGGCTTGGTGGAGCATGGCGCGGGTTTGGCGGCATCCATCCTGTTCCCACGCCGTACCCGCCGCCCACTCCCCGCCGTGGGTCAGGTGGGCCAGCACAGTGTCAACCTCCGGGGCCTGTTGCACCCACCAGGCCAGCAGCCACGCCTTGCGCCGCCACAGGGCCACAGCCACGCACCCAACGGCCAGAACAACCAGCAGCACCGCCACCACCGGCGCGTCCATGACGGCCATCACAGCAGCCAGGGCCACAAGCAGGATGGACAGCAGCAGCAGCGTCCGGGACAGCGGGGCAAGGCAGCGGTTCAGGCAGCCCCACGGGTTGAACCAAATTACACAGGCCAGCTCCCCCACCAAACAGGCGGCCACGATAGCGGGGTGAATGGCCTCCGGCTGGCACCCGGCCACTACCAGGGCCAGCAGGGGAACCCCACAGGCGATAATATCAGAGCGGGCGTGGAGCATCCCGGCCAGATACTCCACCCGCCGGTCGAAGTCCTCTTGCGTGTTGATAGGCCCTCTCATGGCCTCACCACGTCCCGAAGGCCAACCCCAAACAGCCCATTGCCAGGGCCAGCACTCCCACGCCGATCATGGCGGGGCCGTCATGGAGGGCCAGGGCAGCCGCGCCCACGGCCAGGGCTACCAGGGACAGCACCCTGTCAACGGGCAAGGGGCTATCGAAAGGCCCACGTTCCTTGTTGTTTTTCATCGTTAAAACCTCCTATCAGACTGAAATGGGAACGAAAATAGGCAACAGCGTTATCAGCACAGACAAAATGACGATGTAGAACACGCACTGGAGTTTACCCACTCCCCAGCCGCTCCGCATGGCGTAAGGCTCCGGCATAGAAACCAGAGGGCAGAACAGGCACAGCAGGACAACTCCCAGCGCAAGGGAATCGTTGTCGTACTCGCCATAAACCAGGTTGTCCCATGCGCCACAATAGACCATAACAACCCCCACAAGGACAACTAAGCCCGTCATAAACACAACCGCGCCAATGCCGCCGGAGTTGTAGAAATACCTCACCGCTGCAACCAGGGACAGAATGAACATCCACTCGAAGCAAATCAGCAAGGCAAGCTGTTGGTGGGCGTTAATCCAGGGCGAAACGGCGTTCACCAAGAGGGTAAAAGGTTTCATTTCGCTACCTCCACAGCCCCCTCCGGGGCTTTCCTCGTGGCCTTGACCGCCAGCCGCCAGTGCCGAAAGGTCAGGATACAGACAATACCCAGCAGCACGAGGAACAGCGGGGCAAAGTCGTGAGTACCCGGTAAACAGTACAACACCAGGGTAGAGAGCAGCGTCCCGGCGATACAGAGCGCGTTATAAATGCCGTTCACGCTATCGCCTCCCCTTCCAGGTGGTTTGTCACCGCCTCGACATCGTGGAGGCCCAAAGAGCGCCATTCCTCCAGGATGGTAAAGACATACCCCGCCGTCTTTGCCCCGTGAATCATGGCGCGGTCAACGGCCATCACCACCACGTCGAAGCCCACTTCCCGCACCCAACGGGCCAAAATGCGCCGGTTTCCCCGGCTCAGGGAGAGGCCGCACTTGTCGAAGTAGGCCACAGAATCCAAAAAATCCCGTGTGTTTTCGCCGTCCTGCGTCCCCGTCTCGGTCTGCGTCCCCCCTGAAACCCCCATAGACTGGGTGACAGGGACAGGGACACTTTCAGGAACAGGTTCAGGATCAGGTTCAGGGACAGGGACACTATCAGGGTTTTCGGAAAACCTTTTGCTTTCCGGGTTAAAAAAATCGGCCTCAACAGAAACCTTTTGCTTTTTGGGCCGTCCGCCCTTTGCTCCAGCGGCCTTGCGCTTCTCGCAGGTGGCCTCATACTTTGCCCGGTCCCGCTCCATGCTGTCACGCACGAAGGAAAAGGCCAGGGACACCAACGGGTCAGACAGGGCCGGTTCCGCGCCCCGGTTGAACTGAAGCATGGCCCGGAACAACTGGCCCATTTGGGTGTCGCTCAGCATGGCCGTTTGCTTCTCTATCTCGTTTCGCACGACAAAGCTATCTTTCTTCATGGGTGGTTCCTCCATCTCGATAACGGGACGATGTTCCCGTCTGGTTGCTTCTGGCCGGGTTTCGCACCCGGCGGGTCAATGTCAAGGCCCATGTACCGGGTGGCGGCCAGCTCCAGGGCAAGGCATTGTTGCACCAATTCCCGCCCGGCGGCGCGCTTGCTCTCCGTGGTTGGCCACGCGCCGCGTTCCTCGCGCCACTGAATCTCCCAACACAGGGACGTTATAGAGGCCAGAATCTTCCCTATGGCGCTGCACTCTGCCCGGCTCATTCCTGTACCCCCTTGCAAAGGTTCTCGGCGTGGAGTTTCAGCGCGTCCACAAGCACGTTTCCCCGGTCTACCGTGGCCTCCCACGTCTCAGCGTTGCAGCCATCCAGGGCGTATCTCAGCAGGTCAGCCAACGTCTGAATGGCAAAAGCCTCTTTCTCCAGGTCGAATTGCATGTTGACGGCCTCTGTGTCGGGCGGGGGAGAAAACGTCATGCCGTCCATGTCATCCCGCTGGGACCACTTCGGCCTGTTGCCTCCGGCCCGGCTCATTCCTGTACCTCACGCTTTGCCGCTTGAATGCTGAAAATCTTCCCTTCTGTATCAGTGCAGAAGGGGACGCCGCTCATATCGGCGGCAAATTCAACCAGCTTTTTCAGGCCGTAGCGGTTCAACTGTGAAACATACCGGCTCAGCTCTTCCATGGCCTGGGCGCGGGCCTCTTCCCCGCTGTCGGCGGCCGGAGCGGTGATCCGCTCGGAGCGGTCAGCTCTCATGACCTCCACCCTCTTCCTCTGTCTCTGTGGAGCGGGTTTCCCGCTTAGTCAGAACCACGGTGAAGATGTCGCCCACGCAGCGGGTCACACTTCCACCCACGACACCAAAGCGGCGGTTTGCGCCAAACATCTGCAAGACCTTATCCTCGAACGCCTCCATTTTGGCCGCTTGCCGCTTGTAATAGGCCAGGAACTGGTCGGACGTCTGAAAATCGTACTCATCCTCTCGGAACTGAGCGGCGTTCCATTCCTCCATCGCGTCCCGGTTCAACCGGACAACCCGCGTCTCCATTCTGTATCCGTTATCCAGGAAGGACCCGGAACAGACAAGCTCCATTTTGAACATGTGCAAAAATCCTTTCTTGACGAGCGGGGAGAACGGCGGTAAAATAACCGTGTCCTCCCCTTTGTGGGTAGGGTCGTGGCCTCTTGTGCTTGGTTTGGCCGCCGTGTAGCACAAGGGGCTTTTTCATCCCGTGGGGAATCCGGGGAGGGCGGTCTGCCCGTTCAGCAGCTCCAGCAGGGCGGGAACGTTGATGTAGACCACCCGCCCGGAGCGTACATAGGGGATGGTCCCGGCCTTCACGCCTTGCCGGAGGTAATACTGAGAAAGGCCGGTGATCCTCGCCGTGTCAGCGATTTTCTGGAGCGGGGCCGACGGGTTGGGGGTTGGGGACTTGTTCATGGTTGCACCTTCTTTCTTTGTGTGGTGGTGTAGTTTAAAATAGATGTTCGTCTATTTATTTATCATTATACATAACCCAACGGTTTTGTCAAGCCCAAAATATAAACTTTTGGTTTACTCAAAAAAACTTTTGTGGTATACTCCCTATAGCTGGAGGTGAGAACCGATATGACTACAGGCGAAAGAATTGTAAAACGCAGAAAAGAGCTGGGTTTGCAGCAGAAAGACCTTGCGGAACGCATGGGAGTAACCGCCCCCACCGTATCGGCATATGAGCGAGATGTAAAAACGCCAAAACTGACCACCCTCCAGCGGTTCGCCGCCGCTTTACATTGCAGCGTTTCCGACCTGGTTGACGTGGAGGCCGACACCCCCACAGAGGAACAGCCCCCGGCGGCCTCCCCGGTGGAACGGGTGGGCGCTGCCATGAACCAACTCAACGCCACCGGCCAGGCCGTGGCCGCTGATTTCGTGGAGGGGCTGGCAGAGGTGCCAAAGTATCAGGCCCAAAGAGAAAAGCCCCCAGAGGGGACTTGACAGAAAGACACCCAGGGGGCTATAATAAGCATAGAAACAGGCGCTGTCCGACAACGGTTAGCCCCCTGCTATGTTACCGAAGTAACCGCCGCGTTTGGAGCTGGGGCGGTTACTTCTTTTTGTTCTGCGTAAGCAGGTTACAAACGCCGATAATAACGAGACAGAGAGTTAAAACTTCCATCGTGGTCATAAGGCAGGCCCCCTTTCCTTTCAGATCAGGGGCAAGAAGCTGCCCCTGTTGAGGGGGCAAACCGCCGCCGTATTGGACAGCGCCCTGGTTCTCCAAAGAGAACCACCCACAGGATAACACAGGAAACGACAAAAAGCAAGCACCCTCGGAAATATCATCCGGGGGTGCTTTTTTTCATGCAGCCAACAGGCCGCCCGCTCCAAAGAGGTACAGCAAACAAAAGCAGACAAGAAGAAGCGAAAAGAGACGAAAAAAGTAATTGAGTTTGAGGCAAAAGCGCTGTTTCCTTTACTTTTCCTGTTCTTTGTGGTATAGTATGTATATAAGCAAAAGGCGGGGAGGTGGAAATATGACGGAAGCGGCAAAGGCGGCGCGGCGGGCATATCAGCGAGAATGGGCGCGGAAAAATCCCGAAAAAATCAAGGCTCAACAGGAAAGGTATTGGGCGCGGAAAGCTGCACAGCAGCAGACGCAGCAGAACAGGGAACCCCAGAAGGAGTGATTTATTTATGACAGACAAACAGGTGGAACACATGCCCATGTGTCCGTTTCGGTTCAATGACAGCGAAAACTCTCACTGTGTTGGCGATGAGTGTATGCTCTGGAGCGATGACGCAGGGGGAAGCTGCGGCTTTAACAGGTCTCCTGGGAAAGAACCCCGTCAAAAAGTCATGAAAGCGCGGGCCATGGTGTCTGAACCCGGTATTAACCCCATGACGGGCCTGCGTACAACCAAAGGGCCGTTTCCCAGGCGGTGATTTTATTCCACGCTGGAAAATGGTCAAAATAAATTTAGGAGCTGATTTTTATGTACATTTTTTGCACCAATGGGCGGGCCTTTCAGGTGGAACGCTGCGCCCTGTTGCGTTATCCGTCCGCCCCGGAGCGCAGCGCAGTTATCGCCGCCGCCTTCAAGCCCCATAGTGTGGGCTACGTCAAAAATGACCAGTGTGTTCCTCTGCGCACCTGCTACGAAAGCGAACAGGCAGCAGAACGCCAGGAAAGCTGTCTGACCCTGACCCGCGCTGAGGAACTGCCTTGGGCGGCGGTGTATGACGCCTCAGAACCGAGCGAAGCTGTCCGCCCTATGAGGGAATCGCAGCGCAAAGCGGACGAAAAGGAAAAAGAGGAAGTCGCACGTCTTAACCGGCGGGCTGGCATCCGGCCCCCAAAGGTCGAAGAGCCGGAGGGCATGATCCGGGAACGCCGGAAGGCGCGCATGGTCCGTGTCTGGGAACGGTTCAAGCGCGCTGGCCTGGACCGGTTCCCTGATGTGTATACGGAATACCCGCCACGCTATACCCTGAGGGATAACATCAGCGGTGAACCGGAGTATGACGAAAACGAGCGGAAAAAGACGTATACCATTGAGGAACTGGAGGCCCTGGCCGACCATCTGGAGGCCGCACAGCGCAAGGCGGTGAACTGATGGGCCGTTATTTCAATGCGTCAATAGATTTGACGGGTATGGAGCATCTTCAGGAAAAGATGGATACATACGGAACAGAAGCGCAGCTCTTGGCGATGAAATACCTGGCAATGGAGGCGCTGGAGCAGGTAGGCCCGGCCATTACCCGCCTGTTGCCGGTATCGGGCCGCACCTTTTCCGGGCATCCGCTGGGCGCAAAAGCGGCGGGCTATCAGGCGGTATTTATGGCCAGAAGCGCAACTGTGGACAGCGTGGTTTTCACCACGACCCCGGCGTGGCACTATCTGTACTTCCCGGACGATGGTAAAAACAGCAAACGGCACCGGGGTAATCAACGGTTCATGGTCCGCGGGGGACAGGAGGCCGCGCCCAAAATCGCCGATGAAATTTGCACCAGACTGGCAAAGAAGTTTGAAGAGGAATAACGGCGAATACCGTTTTAAGACACAGCAACCATAAGCAAGCACCCTCGGAGAATGTTCCGGGGGTGCTTTTCTCATGCCGCCAACAGGCCGTCGGTATCTTTCCCACCTGGAGCGGGACAGGCTCAGCGGCGCGTTAAACGCCCTCAGAATCGTTTTAGCCTCTGGACGTGAAAGAATACGCCTGAACCCTCCAAACGCTCACAGCGCGGCCAGAACGAAGCGGCAGGGCTTTTTCCTCTTCCCTTCCCCGCTCAGATGTGCAGGAACAGCTCCGGGTCTATCCTGATACCCTCGAACCACTCACCGGCATAGAAGCCGCTGGCCTGGAGCGCGGCAAAGAGCTGTTCCCCGGCCACGCGATACTCTTTCCACAGCCGGGTCTCCGGGTAGGTCTCAGACAGCACCTTCCCGGAGCGGTGCAGCGCAAGAGAAAGATTGTCCAGCGTCTCCGGTTCGGCGGTGATCTCTCCAAGTATGGTCTGTACTGTCATAGCTTGCGCGCCTCCCTTGCGCTGTGGGTGGCGGGATGGTTATTCTTTCCAGCAAATTGCCGGTGTGAAACAACAAACCGCCGCATTTGAACAACTACCCCCCACCCCCCTATCGGGGGCAAAGCGGGGGCGCTGGCAACGAATCCGGGGCACTAGCTTTCTGCGCCGCGCAGAACAATGAAAATATTCTAAAACGACAACGTGCCGAAAAACCGGGGAAGTTAATCGTTTAACCTCCCCAACTGGCCGAAAAAGTTCAAAAAACGGGGTTTTACTCTTTGGAACCCCCTCAAATTTGCCCTGTTTTTCGCCGGTTTTTGCAGGTTTTTGAGGTTTTCTTGCATAATTTTTATACGTGCTGTAGAATCTCAGAGCGGGCCGCTCAAACGCCCCACTGTCTGCGTCCCCCCTCCGGGTGGTGCTGGGATACCCCCCCCACGGCCAGAAAAGCCCATAGCGCGGCCAGAGCGCCGCCGCATGGCCTCCATGAAGCCGCTCCAGGGGGAAAGAGAACCCGGCGGGGTGGTCATTTCCAAAATGGAAACCCCCTCCCCTTTTTGTTGACCTCAACAAAATGCTCTCCCCCCTCCCCTGCTCCCTGAACCGCGCCGGGAAATTGCCAAACGTTTGGCGATTTGCCCCGCTCGTTGAACTTTTTCCAAACCGGAAAAGGTTCATCCCCGCTCGGTGAATCTTGTCCACCAAACGGTGAAAGGCTCACGGCTTTAGCTGCTCCCTCATCCGCTCCCGATAGAGGGCCACTTCCTCCACGGCGTGGACGCCCCGCGCCCCGTAGAAGTTCGTCCTCTCATCCAGGAACTGAGACAGTTCCCTTGTAACGGCGGGTTTTGACAGGTCCCGGAGGGCGTGGCGCTCCCAGCGGCGCACCGCCGCATTGTCTGCCCCCATCCGCTGGGCGGTCTGTTCCACGGTCAGGCCCTCCCCGTGTCGGAGGCGCATTGCCTCCCCCTCTTCCAGGGGAAGGCCGGACAGCGCCCGCTCCAGGGTGTCGCGCAGCTGCTCCAGGTACACCCGCCGCTCCGTATCGGCTATCAGATCAGGCCCGGCCACCGTGTCCCCTATGGTTGCCCCCTCCGGGTCGTCGTCTGATAGGGGTATGTCCAAACTAACCGCCTTTTGGAGCGGGTCCCGCCGCTGCCTCTCCGTGTGACCGCCCACAGCCTCGGAAAAGGCCGTTTTCAGGTACAGGCCGTACCAGGTAAGGAACTTCCCCCGCTCTGGTTGGTAGGTCTCACAGGCCCCGTACAGGGCCAGGAACCCGGCCTGTGATAAATCCTCTGCCTCTGCCTTTGGCCACGCTCCGGCCCACCGTTTGGCCTGCTTCCAGACAAACCGCTCCACCTGTTCCCACAAATCGGCCAGATACTCCACCCGGCCCCGCTGAATTTCCATTGCAAGTTCTTCATTCGTTGACAAAACGCCCCACCCCACGGTAAAATAAACTGAAAAGGTTCCCGTAGGGATAGGGAAAGGCGTCAGCTCTCACGGGTTGACGCCTTTCTTTCTGGAGCGGGTCAGAGGTCCAGCCGCTCCGCCAGCAGGCGGCAAAGGGTCCCCCGCTCCCCCGGAGGGACCAGGGGAAGCAGCCGCTTCTTTTCCCGCTCGTACTGTTGCCACCGGTCCCGCGTGGACCCCGTGACCGGTTTCACTTCCTGAATCAAAGCCATGATTTCACGTCCCATGTTTGCCCCCTTCCCCGGTATGTGTCCAGGAACCGGTTACAACCGGCGTACCAGGACAGAATAACCGTGCCCGTGGCCCCGTGGCGGTTTTTTGCTATGTTCACCTCAAAGGGCTGCGCCTCCCCCGCTCCGGCCTTGTTTTCCTCGTAGTAATTGGGCCTGTGCAGCAGCATGACGGTATCCGCGTCCTGTTCTATCGCCCCGCTGGAGCGGAGCTGTGAGAGTGTTGGGCGGCGGTCATTGCTGGCCGTACTTTCCCGGTTGAGCTGGCACAGGCACAGCACCGGGACATCAAAGCGACGGGCCAGCCGTTTCAGGTCATTGGAGGCTTTTGTGGTCCTGTCGTACTCCGTGGCCCGCGGGTCCTCCGGCTGAATCAGGCCCAAATAGTCAATGACCAGCAGCTCCGGCTTTTCCCGCTGGCAGCTCAGGGCGATTTCAGGGAGGGCGCGGCTCTTGCAGTCATAGAACAGTTTGCGGCTCGCCATCGTGTGACTGGCCTCCGCAATCTGGCCATATGCCCGCTTATCCAGGTTCCCGAAGGAAAGGCGGTTGTACGGGATACCGGAGACGGCGGACAGCCGCCGGGCGGTCAGCTCATTGCTCCCCATCTCCAGAGAGGTGAACAGTACCTTGCTCCGTTTGGCGATCATGTCCGCCACGGCCAGGCCGAAGGCCGTCTTGCCCACGCCGGGCCGCGCTCCGACGACGTTTAAAGAACCGGGCAGAAAACCGCCTATCACGCCATCCACGGACCGGAGACCGGTTCGTACCACCCGAACCTTCCCGCTGTCCATCCGCTCTCTGTGGTCCAGGAAGTCCACAACGATGTCAGCCGGGGCCATAACGCCGCCCCCGCTCCGGGTTGTGATTTCATCTATCCTCCGGGCGGCCCCCGCCGACAGATCCGCTGGATCTGCCCCGCTGGAGAGGGCCTGTTCCTGAAGCTCCCGCCCCAGCTCCCCCAATGCCCGGAGCTGAGACGCCTGGGCCACCATGCCCGCATAGTCCAGCGCATAGGCGGCGGTTGGCGTGGCCTCTGCCAACTCTATGACCGTGTTGTTATCCACCCCCGCCGCCCGGCCAATGGTCACAGCGTCCAGCCGCTCCCCGGCGTCCGCCATCTGACAGGCCGCCCGAAAGATGGTCCTGTACCGCTCAAAGTGAAAATCCTCCGGGCTGACCTGTTCCCGGACACCGGGCAGCACAGAGGGGTCAATCAGCAGCGCGCCCACAACCGCCGCTTCCGCTCGCATGGAATCCATCATAGCAAATCAAGCCCGTTCTTCTCAAGGTCGAACTGTGGCGGCGGGGGTGGTGCGGGGGACTGGTTGGCCTGGCCGTTCTGTCTCCGTACCCAGGTACGAACACAAGCCTTCCAGTCCCTGATTCTGGTTTTTCCTCTCATCCATCCGCCGGTCTCGTAGAAGTCAACGAACCGCTGCGCGTCTATCTGGTAGTCGTTTTCTTTGCAATATGCCTCGACTTCCTCCACCGTTGGGGGGATGAATTTCTTTTGCCGCCTGGGTGTGGGCGCGTCAGCGTCCCCTCTAGTACTTGGTTTAGATAGTACTTTATTACTATAGTATTTAATATTGTCCGGGTTTTCCGTATCCGGTTGAGCCGTATCCGGTTTTACCGTGTCCGGGAAACCCGGATACGGTGATTCACGAAAGATGTACTCATATCCTCCCAGCTTTCCATTGCTGTCTCGGAGCCGCCGCCGCTCCAGATAACCGGCCCGCTCCAGTTCCGTCAAGGCCGCGGCAATACCGTCTTTCCCTTCTTTGCAAATTCCGGCCAGCCCGCGAACAGAAAAATCCCAGTCCTCCGGCAAAGATAAAATCTTACTCAACAGCCCCACGGCCTTCAAGCTCAGCCTTTCATCTTTCAGGTGGTAGTTCGCCATAACGGTATAATTCTTGCTTTTCTCTACCCGTATTATCGGCATTTTGTTTCACCCCTCATTCACCCCCCGGCCCCGCTCCATACAAAGCCGGGGGAATTGGTTTTCTCCCACCCGGCACAGAACCAGGTGGGAGGTTGTTGTTATCACCGGGTCAGCGCTGCAAGCGCGCTGTCGAACTTCTCCATGTCCAGATAGACCACCCGCCCGCTCTTGATGTGGGGCAACTGGCCCGCCTTCACCGCGTTGCGGATGAAGTAAGTAGACAGGCCGGACACCTGCGCCGCCTCGTTGATTCTGAGATACCGTTTCTCTGCCAGTTCGCTTTTGGAAATTTTGTTTGCGTGCATAAATTTCTACCTCCATTTAACATTTGTGTTGAATTGTCCTATTCGTTAGTTAAAGTATATCACTGAGTAATAGAGAGGTCAAGCGTAGAATCAAAAATCATTCAGGTTTCTTTGTTTACCGTTGACAAATGTTCCTCCGTGTTGTAGAATTTAACTATCATTTCAGGGGAGGCGCAACAAATGGCACAATTTCAGTTTGACGGAAAAAAACTCCGACAACTCCGTGAAGAGCGGGGTTTGTACTTGAAAGACGTTGCCGCCGCTGTGGGGTGTTCCGCCGCCGCTGTGGGCCAGTGGGAAACGGGGAAAAGAAACCCGTCCACAGCCGCCGCTAAAAAGCTCGCTGAATTTTTTGACGTGGACAGCGCCTCCCTGTGGTTGGGACTTGCTTCCTCCTCGCAGGACAGCAACAGTTTCCCGCCTCCAAAAACAGAGGGTGACATCATCCGTCATGTGGCCGCGCTCGTTTCCGTTGGATTCACGCTTAAATTTAGCGAAAATGAAGAAACGGGCAAAAGCACAGCTGTAATGTTTTCCCCCGACATAGATAAAAAAACAGACCTTTGGGGCGCTCTGGTTTCTGTTGGTGCTATTCAGAACGCCGTTGCCGCTGGTTTCGGCGTCAATGTCGTTGACGGCTCCACAATCCCGGCGGACTGGCAAAGCATACTAGGCCCCTATTTAGACTTTGCCCTTGCTGAACTGGACAAAATCCCGCTCGACAAAGAAGAAACCCCCGCTCCAGAGGAATGACTTCCTTTCCGGGGAACGGGGGTTTTAGTTGGTTTAGTTGGTTATTTTCAGAGATTTGATTTTTTGATTTTCAGAGGGGAGGGTGTAACCCGTGGCAACCGTTTTAGACAAGAGAAACGCCAAAGGGGAACTGTATTTTGAGATTCGGGTCAGCCGTGGCCGGGGGAGAACCAGGGCTACGACGACCTGGACGCCGCCGCCGGAATGGTCGTTTAATTACAGCAAACGCCAGGCCGATAAAGAAGCCGCTGAGTTTGAGCGACAGGTGAAGGCCGGGGAGTATCTCACCCGCTCGGAGCGGGTGGCGCTGGAGGCGCAGAGGGCAGCAGAAGAGGCCAAAATATTGACCGTGAAGCAGTTCGGGGAGCGGGTATTCATGGCCGCCAAAGGCCCGGAGCTAGCCGAAAACAGCCGGGCCAGCTATCAAGGAAACCTTGACAACTGGGTCTATCCCACGTTGGGAGACGTGAAGCTCATCGACGTTACCCCCGCCATGATCTCCGGCCTGTTGCTCTCCATGCAGAAACAGGGGAAGTCACAGGCCACCCGCGTAAAGATTTACAACATCCTCAACGGCCTGTTTGAAATGGCCTTTTTGCAAGACGCCGTTCCGGTCAACCCCATGCTGAAAGTGCCACGGCCAAAGAAGGGCAAAAACGAAGAAAACGCCGACGGCCCGGAAATGTTGACCGCCGACGAATTGAATACCGTCTTTGAAGCCCTCGAAGGGGAACCCCTTCTCTGGCAATGCTATGTTCACTTTCTGGCTGACAGCGGTTGCCGCCGTGGGGAGGTTGCCGCTCTATGCTGGACAGACATCGACTGGAACACCGGGGCCGTCAATATCAGCAAATCCCTGAACTACACGAAGGACAAAGGGGTTTATATCTCCAGCCCAAAGAACGGCCACAGCAGGACGGTTTTTGTTGGAGCGGATACCCTGCACCTGTTGACGAAGCTCCGCACCGCTCAGGCCAGCAGTTGTGTCTCTAAATACTGCTTCACGCAGCGCAACAGCCCGGAACCGCTTCACCCTCAGTCCCCCACCCGGTACTTGCAGAAGCTCTCAGCCCGTACCGGCCTAAACCTTCACCCGCACATTTTCCGTCACACTTTTGCCAGCCTTGCCATTCAATCCGGGGCCGATGTACTCAGCGTCTCCCAGGTGTTGGGCCACAGCTCCACCTCCGTCACCCTGGACGTTTACGGCCATGCCAGCGATGAAGCAGCCCGGAAAGCCGCCGCTGTTTTCCGTGAAGCCGTGGGGCTGAAATAAAGGGCCGTGGTGGAAAACGTGGTGGAAAATCAGAAAAGCCGCTCGTTCGTCAAACTGACAAATTGGGTCAACCATGCTCTAAAAGTTCGCAAATCAAAAAGAAAAGCACCTGAAACGCATTGTTTCAAGTGCTTTTTGTTGGAGCTGCTAGGCAGATTCGGACTGCCGACCTCATCCTTACCAAGGATGCGCTCTACCGGCTGAGCTATAGCAGCATATGGCGACCCGGAACGGGCTCGAACCGTCGACCTCCAGCGTGACAGGCTGGCGTTCTAACCAACTGAACTACCGGGCCATTTGCAATTTTTATTTGAACAGCAATGCTGTTTCTATCGTGGCAGGGGCAGAAGGAATCGAACCCTCGGCACGCGGTTTTGGAGACCGCTGCTCTACCAGCTGAGCTATACCCCTATAAAAGAGGGACGGTCACATCGCTACCCTGAATCAACTCTGGTGGGCCTTCAGGGGCTCGAACCCGGGACCATCCGGTTATGAGCCGGAGGCTCTAACCAACTGAGCTAAAGGCCCAAATTTTCAGAAGAATTGCCGCCACACGATCGCGTTGCCGCGTGGCGGCATCTTCATGGCTCCCCAAGTAGGACTCGAACCTACGACAGCGCGGTTAACAGCCGCGTGCTCTACCGACTGAGCTATTGAGGAATGTGGAGAAGGCCAAGGGTTTGACCTTCTGGATGTTAGCGCCACCTATCTTCCCGGAGCGTCTCCACTCAAGTATTGTCGGCAGAAGTGAGCTTAACTTCTGTGTTCGGAATGGGAACAGGTGGACCCTCACCCTAATCAGCACTAACTTTGTCTCGCGGCTCTCACCGCTCAACAGATGGTATTGTAGCACTTCTTTCCCGGTTTGTCAACCGGTTTTTGAAGTTTTTTCGTGGTGACC
>MSHH01000074.1 GCA_001941075.1 Oscillospiraceae bacterium Zagget6
TGAGTAAAAGGGATAACCAGTTTATAGAATGGCGGCCACCGAAAGTCAATAGCGCGCTATTAAAACGAGTTGTAAACTTTTCATGTCGCCGCAGGTTCGACATGGAAAGGCTCAGACGGTTTCCATTTGCTCCACTGTCGCAAGGAACTCCTCATAGGTCAGCAGCGTATTCAGTACTGGCACGAGGGCATTCGCTGTCAGATGTTCCGGTAAATCCAGCGCCCGCAGCAATTCTTTCCGCCGCACGGCGCTGCCCGCTCCGCCGGAAAGCCCCGCCTGATACAAATCTAACTTGGTGATTTCGCGTCCGGCGGACTGGTCAGGGGCACTCTCCCCCAAAATCGTGGCCCCGCACCGGCGCAGGGCTTCCTCCAGCACGGCAGGGGACATCCCCTCTACCCCCAGTTTGCCCTCCTTACCGGGGGCTTTTTTGCGCTTTTCTTTGCCGTATACGTCGGGGATGTAGCACTGCTTCACCTGCTCCGGGGGAAGGATGCCTTTCAGGTGGTTCCGAATGACGAACCCCGCCCCATCGCTGTCGGTCAGAATAATGAGTCCCCGACGGGCGGCCACTCGCCGCAGCAGGTCCGCCTGGTCCTTCCGGCGAAAGATTTGGAACCCGTCTGTGGTCAAAATCAGGGTGTCCACCAGCTGGGAGAGGGTGTTTTTGTCGTAACGGCCCTCCACTACAATGGCCTCTTTCAGTTTTAACATCTTAACCCCCGTTCGCCAGCCGGAGCAGCAGCTCGGTCAACAGCTCCTCGTTGTCCAGACCGCTGGACTTCATAGCCAGGTCTGTTTCCGCGCAGAGGGTCACCGCCCTGCGGCACCAGCCCAAATTGAACTGCCGTGCGGCGTTCATCAGCTTTCGCGCCTGCCAGTCGCTGCGGATGTCCCACAGCGCCGCTAAGTCCCCCTGCCCCTTCCGATTCTCCAGCGCCAGCCGCGCCGACCACAACTGCCGCATCTGGCGGCCCAAGACAGAGAGAATCATAATGGGTTCCGTGTGCATCAGGTACAGGTCGGAGAGGATCTCCGCTGCCCGGCGGAAGTTTCTGGCGCTGATGGCGTCGGTCATCTGGAACACCCGCGCATCCAGCACCGGGTCGGCCACCGCGTCGATGTCCGCCTTTTGGATGTTGGTACCCGCAGCGTAGTTGGCGATTTTGTCTATTTCGCTCTGCAAGCCGGTCATCAGGCCCCCGCAGAGGAAGGTCAGATACTCTGCCGTGCCCATGTCGATCTCCTTGCTGTAGGCTTTGAACCGACGGCGCACCCAGGCGTTCAGGTCGCTTTGACTTTGGGGTTGGAATTGGACCGCTGTGGACGTCTTTTTGACCAGCTTGCCAAGCCGGGTGTTGCCCCCGGATTTGTATTCTAGCTGGTCAAAAACAAAAATCAGGCAGACGTACTCCGGCAGGTCGGAGAGCAGTTCTTCCAGCGCATTCCGGCGGCTCTCGTTTTTGTAGAGGTCATAATCATAGACCAAAATCAGCGTCCGCTGGCTCATCATAGGAAAGACGTCCACCGCGTCAGCCAGCTCCCGCAGGTCCAAATCCTTCCCTTGGAAGATGTGGAGGTTGAAGCTCTCCATCCCCTCGGAGATGAGCTGCTTTTGGACCTTTTTGAGGTAGGAATCCCGCAGGTAGTCCTCTTCCCCGTAGAAAAGGTAACAGGTTCCCAGATTTCCGGCGGAAAGCTCTTTTTTCAGCTGTACAAGCCCGGCGTCCGGGCCGTTTTTCTTTGCCGCCATGTCACTCCTCCTCCCCGCTGATTTTGGATGCGGATACGGTCACGTTTCCCTGCAAATCGGTGCGGTAAACGGTACACCCCACCGCATCCAGCCGGTCCAGTGTCTCCTGGGTGGGGTGGCCGTAAGAATTGCCCGCTCCCACGGAGATGATGGCCGTCTCCGGCTGCACCATGCTCAAAAACGCCTCGCCTGTGGAATACTTGGAACCGTGGTGTCCCACCACCAGCACGTCCACGGCGGAGAGATTCTGTTCCTCCGCCAGCAGCAGTTCTGTCTCGCTGTCCATGTCGCCGGTAATGAGTACCTCGAAGTTCTCCTCCCAGACCAGGGCAGAAAGGCCGCCGTTGTTGTCATCCTCCTGGGTCACCGGCGCGAAAATTTCAATCTCAGCGGAGCCAAAAGAAACCGTTGTGTCCTCGGTCACCCTCATTAGCTCCACCTGGTATTCCTCTGCCAGCGCTTCGATCTCTGCCCAGTGGCCGCTCTCGTCCTCCAGGTCGGGGACGGCGATGACCTCTACCGTTACCCGTTCCAGCAGTTGGGACACGCCGTCTATGTGGTCGCTGTCAAAGTGGGTCAGCATCAGCAGCTCTAACCGACTTTCTCCCACATCGCCCAGGGCATCTGCCAGTACATTTCCCGCGTCGTCGCCGCCACAGTCTACCGCCACGGCCTCCTGTTGGGAGAGGAAGAGAACGCTCTGTCCCTGTCCCACATCCAGCACTTGGACGGTCAGCCCTCCGGCGGTCAGGCTGAACCGGTTGAACCCAATCAGCAACGCCAGCAGCGCCACAAGGCCAGCGAAACACCGCCCCGCCCGCTTCCGCCACTGGGGACGGAATAGCAAAAGAAGCACCACGGCGTACACCGCCGCCAGCCAAACGCAATAACTGGCGGTGTGGCTGGTCAGGGAGCTGTAGGGCAGCCGGGAGAGAAGGTCCACCACGCCGAAGAAGTACGCAAAGAGCGCCTTCACTGGCAGCGTCACCAGCCAGGCCAGAGGCATACTCAGGAAGGACAGCCCCAGGGTCAACAGGCCGCCGCCGAACAGCAGCGTCACCGACCACAGCACCAGCAGATTTGCCAGCGGCGCAATCAGGGAAATGGTCTCAAAGTAGTACATACTGATGGGGAGGGTCAACACCGTTGCCCCCGCCGTGACCGAGACGCAGCCGCAGACCCATCTCTTGATGCCTTTCCCCAGTTTGCCAGTTGGTTTGGGGCTGCGCTCCAGCATCCACTGGTTCAGCCGCTGGGTCACAAGGAAAATCCCCGCCACAGCGGTGAACGACAGCTGCAACCCCACGCTGTTGATGGAAAAGGGATTGCACATTAGAAGCAGGAGCAGCGCCACCCCCAACGACCAGGGGCCGTCGCTGTCCCGGCGGAAGAAGGGAGCCAGCAGCGCTGAAAGGCCCATCACCGTGGCTCGGACCACAGACGGTCCCGCCCCAGTCAGCAGACAGAAGAACAGCAGCACAGGAACCGCCAGCAACGATTTGACCCGCCGGTCTCCCGGCAGCAACAGGAATCCCCCGATGAGCAGCGAGACGTGGAGGCCGGACACCGCCACCAGATGGCGCAGCCCGGTTCGGCTGAGTTGGTCACCGACGGCGTCGGAAAGCTCCTCCTGCTCCCCGGTCAGGAGCGCCATTAGAACCCCTCCGCCGTCGCCGGGATAAAGCGCCTTCACCCGCTCCTGCATGGCTTTTGCCGCTGCTTGGGGCAAAAACCGGAGGGGTATCTCATCGTTAGGCGTGACCGTCAGCTCCGTCACCTTGCTGCTGACGGCGAAAATGCCCCTGGAGGTGTAGTAGGTGGGCGCGTCGGCATAGGCTTTCTGCGGGGAAATTATTGTAGCCGTGACATCCAGCCTATCGCCGGGCTTTACCTCAGCGCAGTCCAGGCTGGTGTAAATGCGAGTGCGCACCTTCGCGCCGGAAGGCGTTTGCAGAGCCACATCCAACTGACTGCCCCAAGTGGTTTCGCCGGGGTAGTCCAACGCCACCGCCGTATAGGTCCCCGTCTGATTCCACAGCCGCTGGGCTGGACGGACACGGAAGATTCCGTAAAGGCCAAACCACAGCAGCATGGCGGCCATGCCCAAAGCGAACTAGTTGTAGAGCTTCACCGTCCACGCTTTCCGCTCAAGGTAGAAGTAAAACAATCCCACCACACCCAGCGGAAAGCTCAGCCACCAGGCATAGGTCTGAGTGACCAGCAGGCAGGCAATCGCTGCCCCGGCCAGGAACGCCCACCGCCGCTTCACCGGCTGCGCGGCGTCCCAGGCCGCAAATTCTCTCTCGTTTTCTCCATTTCCGCTCTCTCACTGTTGTTTTGTGTCAACAGCATTGCCGCAGCGTTCGCTGCGGCAATGCTGCGCTATTTTTTGATTGGAACTCAGCCCGGAGGCCAGGTCATGTCCCGTCCGGACAGCACATGGAAGTGCAGGTGGTGGACGCTCTGCCCCGCCTGGTCGCCGCAGTTGGAGACCACGCGGAAGTCGGTGATACCCAGCTCGGCGGTCACTTTGGCGATGACCTCAAAGCAGTGGGCCACCACAGCGGAATTCTCCTCCGTGACCGCGCCCGCAGAGGGGATGTGCTCCTTGGGGATTACCAGGAAGTGGACTGGGGCCTGAGGGTCGATGTCGTAAAAGGCATAGACCTGGTCGTCCTCGTAGACCTTCTTGGAAGGAACGTCCCCGCTGACGATGGAACAAAACAGACAATCCATAGTTGTTATCCTCCTTTTTGATGAATTATTGCAACTTTTGGTTGGTTACTTTAATTTACTGGCGACGAAATCGTCCACTGTGGCCAGCGCGTCGTCCAGCTTGAGGACATCCTTGCCACCGCCCATGGCGGAGTCGGGCTTGCCGCCGCCGGAGCCGCCGCACACCTTGGTGACGCTCTTGATGACGTCTCCCGCTTTGACACCGGCCTTGACTGCCTCCTTGCCGCAGACAGCCAGGAAGGAGAGCTTCTCTCCGTTGACCGCCGACAGGACGGCCACCACGTTGGGCTGCTTGTCCCGGAGGAAGTCGCCCATCTTCCGCAGCTCCGGCACGGCCACAGCGCCCAGGTTGGCGGTGACCACCTTCAAGCTGCCCACATCATGGGCCGCCGCCAGGAAGGAGCGGGCTTCGCCAAGGGCCTCTTTGCTCTTGTACTGCTCGATGGACTTCTTCATATCCCGAATCTCGTCCATCTGGCCGTGGATGCGCTGGGCCAAGTCATCGGGCTTGACCTTGAGTAGCGCCGCCGCTTCAAAGAAGTGCTGCTGCATCTCCAGCTGGCCCTCCACGTTGCGCTTTCCGGTGACGGCCTCGATGCGGCGAACGCCGGAGGCTACGGAGCCTTCGCTGAGGATGTGGAAGGAGCCGACCTTGGCGGTGTTGTCCAGGTGGGTGCCGCCGCAAAGCTCCACGGAGTAGCCGCTCATGTTGACCACCCGGACCACGTCGCCGTACTTCTCGGAGAACAGGGCCATAGCGCCCATCTCTTTGGCCTCGTCGATGGGCATTTCCTTGGTTTCGATGTCCAGGCCCTCCAGAATGGAGTCGTTGACCAGCTCTTCGATCTTTACCAGTTCCTCGTGGGTGATGGCGGCGAAGTGGGTGAAGTCAAACCGCAGGTAGTCCGGCTCCACCAGAGAACCGGCCTGCTGGACGTGGTCGCCCAGAACGGTTTGCAGGGCTTTCTGCATCAGGTGGGTGGCGGAGTGGGCGCGGGCAATGGCCTTACGGCGCTCTATGTCCAGCGTGGCGGTCACCACGTCGTCCACGGAGAAGGAGCCGTTTGTCACCTCGCCGTAGTGGAGGTACTTCCCGGCCTTGGTCTTTTGGGTGTCCGTCACAACAAAGGCGGACTCTCCGCAGGAGATGACGCCGTGGTCTCCCACCTGGCCGCCCATCTCCGCGTAGAAGGGAGTCTGGTCCAGCACCAGGATGCCCTTCTTCCCGGCAGAGATGGTGCCGCAGGGTTCCTCGTCCTCCACGATGGCGATGATCTTCCCTTGAGCCGCTTGGTCGGTGTAGCCCAGGAAGGTAGTGGGGGTTTTGTCCACGTCGCCCAGGTCGATGCGCTCCCAGCCCAGGTCGCCCAGAGCCTTCCGCGCTTCTCTGGCGCGAACCTTCTGGGCCTCCATCTCGGCGGCAAAGCCCTCCTGGTCTACGGTCATGCCCTCGTCTTGACACATTTCAATGGTCAGATCGATGGGGAAGCCGTAGGTGTCGTAGAGTTTGAAAGCGTCCGCGCCGGAGAAGGTCTTTTCACCCTTGGCCTTGTAGTCCGCCAGCCGGTCAGCGAAAATCTTCATGCCGCCGTCGATGGTGCGGCCAAAGTTCTCCTCCTCCAGCTTGATGATGCGGACGATATAGTCCCGCCGGGCCACTAGGTCGGGGTAAGCGTCCTGGTTCTCGTGGATAACGGTGTCGCAGACCTCATAGAGGAAGGGGTGCGTCACCCCCAGCAACCGGCCATGCCGGGCGGCGCGGCGCAGCAGGCGGCGCAGCACATAGCCCCGGCCCTCGTTGCTGGGCAGCACACCGTCAGCGATCATCATGGTGGCAGAGCGGATGTGGTCGGTGATGATGCGCAGGGACACGTCCTTCTCATAGCTTTCACCGTAGTGCGCGCCGGTGATCTCGCTGACCTTGTTGGTAATGTTCATCACCGTGTCCACGTCGAACAGGGAATCCACGTCCTGGCAGACCACCGCCAGCCGCTCCAGGCCCATGCCGGTGTCGATGTTCTTCTGCTTCAGCTCGCTATAGTGGTTGTGGCCGTCGTTGTCGAACTGGGAAAAGACGTTGTTCCACACCTCCATATAGCGGTCACAGTCGCAGCCCACGGTGCAGCCTGGCTTGCCGCAGCCGTATTTGGGGCCGCGGTCATAGTAAATTTCGGAGCAGGGACCACAGGGGCCGGAGCCATGCTCCCAGAAGTTGTCCTCCTTGCCGAAACGGAAGATGCGCTCGGCAGGGATGCCGATGTCCTTGTTCCAAATCTCAAACGCCTCGTCGTCCTCCAGGTAGACGGAGGGATAGAGCCGGTCCGGGTCGATGCCCACCCAGTCCGGGCTGGTCAGGAACTCCCAGGACCAGGCGATGGCCTCCTTCTTGAAGTAGTCGCCAAAGGAGAAGTTGCCCAGCATCTCAAAGTAGGTGCCGTGGCGGGCGGTCTTTCCGATGTTCTCGATGTCGCCGGTGCGGATGCACTTCTGACAGGTGGTGACGCGGGTGCGAGGCGGCGTCTGGTCCCCGGTGAACCAGGGCTTCATGGGGGCCATACCGGAGTTGATGAGCAGCAGAGAAGCGTCGTTTTGGGGAATCAGGGAAAAGCTGGGCAGCCGGAGATGGCCCTTCGTCTCAAAGAAGGACAAAAACATCTCCCGCAGCTCGTTTACGCCAAAGGGTTTCATAGAAATACCTCCAAGTTTTCTCAAGTCAGGGCACACAACCGAAAAAACCGCCCCTGATCGCTCAGGGGCGGAATGATCCACGGTACCACCCTGATGATCCGGCATAAAGCGCCGAATCGCTCAGTTCATCCGCTAACGGGGATGGGGCGTCCCGGTCCTCCCGGGCGGCTCAAAAGTGGCTGCTGAACGGTCCTGCCGCGGGGCTTTCACCAATCCCCCGCTCTCTTTGGACGTTTCCGCACAGCTCGTTTTCTCACAGCCGATTTACGGTATTATTTTATCACGGGAATCTGACTTGTCAAGGGTCGTTCAGCGCTTTTTGTCGGAGTGTTCCATGATTTTCTCGTAGACCCGCTGACAGTTGTGCTTGTCGTGGAAGGCGAAGGTCTGTCGGATGCGTTCCTCATACTGGGGCTTGAGCTTGCAGTCCCGCTCCATATACTCGATGATCCGGTCAATGGTGCCTTCCAGTGTATACTCCACCTCACCAAAGCCGTCCCGCGGATAGTCGAAATAGCCCTCCACGTAGGAATGACCGCCGCTGAAAAAGTCCTCTACATCGAATTGGGCGTAAATGACCGGCTTGTCCAGCAGAGCAAAATCAAACACAGCAGAGGAGTAGTCTGTCACGATCAGATTGGACTGGGCGTAAATATCCCGGTAACTCTTGCTGCCCTCGAAGAATATGACCCGTGGGTCCCGGTGGAACCGGTCCAGAACGGAAAGTGTGTTGGGGTGGGGCTTCAAGCAGAGGGTATACCCCAGTTCCTCCGCCCTGTCCAACAACTTGGGGCTGTTGAGCAGGCCATTGTAGAATTGGTAGTAATCGCTGCTCTCAAAGTCATCTACCGCCAGCCACACTGAGGTCACCGGGTCCATCCCCTTGGTCAGGGTCTTTCTCCAAGTGGGCATGATGGTGATATATTTTTTCTCGTCGTGGTAGAGAGCGTCAAACCGGGGCATACCAGTCAGCCAAACCTTTTCGGCCGGGTGGTAATAATTGTAGTCAAAAATGGACTGATATTCCGGGCGCGTGTTGACCACAAAGCCCTCCATCTTCCGGTTATAGCGATTCAACCAGCCGGAGATGTCATCCTTGGTGACGCCGTGCTGAAGAAACACGAACTTGTAGTCGTGGCAGAGATCCTGATAGAGCAACGTTTCCTGTCCAAAGGGCCGCAGCACCGGGTCGTTGGCCTGGGAGGAAATGACCCAGTCGGCAATCAGGTGGTTGTATTTGTGTTCCGCTGAGAGAGTGGAAAGAACCGGGCCCAGTTTGCAGATACGGCTGTAGTCCTCACAATCCTTTTCAAGGACAAAATAGACCTTCCTGCCCCACTTTTTCTGCTCTGTTTGCATATATCGGAAGAAAACCTCGCCGTTGTCATCCCCTCGGTTGATGCGGTCAGAGATCAGCCAGACCTCCCGACGGCGGGAGCTCATCTTGCAGCGGATGGCCTTCTCCCGCAGACGGGCCACCGCCTCCACATCTACGCCTGCCAGTTGATGATAAGGGGGCAGGTGGCTGATGACTTCCCGCACTTCGTCCATGAACCGTTTTTCATATTCCATGCGCTGCTGCATTCCCTTGCAGCGGTGCAGGCTCAGTGAACTGTGTTCCCGTGTCAGCACTACGCCATCTTTATAATAATAGGGGTTATCCCAAAAGCTGTTTAGGGGGCATCCCTTTTTCATGGACAGGTACCGGCACCGGATCAAATGCCCGTCAATGGCATAAAAGAGAACGATGCTTTTGTCCATCATCTCCTCGGTGAGGGGGACTTCCCCATAAAAAGTGACGTATTGGAACAGTGTTCCCAGGAAATTCTGGTTGTCCAGCACCCTGGGCGGACGTGTGCAGGGCAACCACTGGCTGCCTGCCTGGAGCCAGACGGATACTTGCTCCGGGTCAACCGTAGGAGGCAGAGGAACGAATCCTTCAATGGAAAACCGACCGTCTTGCAGCTCCATAAAGTCCACATTGACCGGGTTCATCCCAAGCGATTCGATCACCGTCCCCTGCATACGCAGAACAGCGTCGTGCCAGCGGTATTCCATTGTCGGCGCACGGTTATATTTAAGCGTAAAAATCTGAACCAGTTCAAAGGGGGTCAGCAGCTTCTGCGCTGACAGAATGTCCCGGTCGTCCAGCTGGTTCAGCGCGGCGCAAAGGCGGGTCTCATAGTCTGCCGCCCGCTCAACAAATTCTGGAGGGATATTTTTCTGGCGGAACCGCCACATCAGCTCAGTGACTAGATAGCATGGAACAAATCTTGGTACCCATCCCAGCGTTTTCTGGCAATAGGCCATAATCCCCCCTGGCAGATTGTCGAAATATCGGTCATACCAGGCCGGGTCTTTCGCATAATCCCAGGCTTTTGGTTCTTTTTCTTTGTTGGAGCAGTCGTAAATGCTGCGCCCCCGGTCACTCACGCCTATGGTACGCTTTTCCAACAGCAGCTTGAGCAGAAACAGGGTGTCGCCGCCCTCTGTCTCCTCCGCCTCGAAGCGGTAGCGCTGGGCCGCATCTCGCTTGAGGAAGGAGGCGGCCAGCGTACACTGGGCGTAAGCGGGCTTCTCTTCCAGGTTGACGACCTGGGGAACGTTGCACCAGGCGTTGCGCCAGTATTCTTTGATTTGTGCCCCGCTGAACACAGTGGGCAGCACGAACACATCAGCGGACTGATAATTCTGCTCCGCGAAGTCATACAGCAGCCTGCAAGCATCCTCGGAAAATCGGTGGTGGGCGCTGAGAAAAACCAGATATTTTCCCTCTGCCCGGGCCATACCCAGGTTCTTTGCCTGGGCCGACGTGCAGCCAGTGACATCCAAAAGCTGGATGCTTTCCGGGCGCTTGTCCCGGTATTCCGCGCAGAGGGCGCTCACCGTCTCATCGGTGTGGAAGTCACAGAGTATCAGCTGGATATGCTTCTGGAAGTCCCAATCCTGGCTGAGCAGGCTTTCAATGGCTCCCCGCAGCGCAAAGGTTTCGCCATCCGCAGTCAGCACCACAGAGAGCTGATACCGTTCGCCGCCGTGGTACTCCTCCCGGCTCTGGGTCCAGCGTTCCCCTGCCATGCGTTCCGCCCGTTCCACCGTGGTGAACTGGATCAGCAGCTTGCCTGTGTTCAGTTGAAGATAGGGCTGGGCGCACAGTTCTGCACCGTCCACTGTTTTGCGGACCACAGGTTGGGTGTGGCGGCAAACTTGGTGCATCAGCATAGAGGACTGACTGGGACGCTCCTGTGGCTCCTGTCCCAGCAAACTTGTGCCGTAAAGCTGCCATCCCACTGGCTTACCGGCTTCCCTTTCCGCTGCCAAAAGCACTTCCGCAGATTTATCCTTTTGGGAACGAATCAGTTCCCCCACCTGCGCTACATCGGCAGACAAACGGTTTTCCTGATCGATCCAGACAGGAAACACCAGGCGTTTTGCGCCGCGCTTTACCAGCAGGGCCGTTTGCCCTTCCTGCCACGGGCCACTTCCTTTTGGCGGCAGGAAGGACAGTATCCCTTTTTGAGCCGCCAAATCACTGACGTTCAGCGGAATCCACTGGCTACTGTCTGCCTCCAGCATCCACTCACGCAAAGATTGAGATAATTTGATTTTTGTTTTTTTCTCTTCCATATATCAATCTTCCATTCGTGTAGTCATGATTTTAGCGTAACAGGAAGGATGTTCTGCTGCTCCTCGCAACAGAACATCGCATTCCCGTGGTAACAACTGCACAGGTATTGTTTCCGCACTGTGCGTTGCCGCCCTGTTATGTTATTGTAGCAGAGACAGACGTATTCGTCAAGTTTTTGTGGAATTTCGTAGGGTTATTCAATCATATTCTCCAGCCGTCCGTGCTTTTCGTAGGCGGTGAGCCGGACGGGACGGTTTTCCTCATCCACAAAGAGGACCTTGGGACGGTGATGGGCGGCTTCCTCCGGCGTCATGGTGGCATAGGCCATAAGAATGATCTTGTCGCCTGGGCTGACGCACCGGGCCGCCGCACCGTTGAGGCAGATCATGCCGCTGCCCCGCTCTCCGGCGATGGTGTAGGTCTCAAAGCGGCTGCCGTTGTTGATGTCCACGATTTGGACCTTCTCATATTCCAAGATGCCCACCTGATCCAGCAGATTCTCGTCCACGGTGATGGAGCCGACGTAATCCAGCTCCGCCTGGCGCACCGTAGCCCGATGAATTTTTCCCTTGAGCAATGTGATCTCCATGCCCGATTCGCCTCGCTTTACAGTTTGACGCTGAAGTTGTCGATGAGACGGGTCTTGCCGATATAAACCGCCATCGCCACCAATACGTCCTGATAGATGTCGTCGGTGGGCTCCATCGTCACGCCGTCCACCGCCTGGACGTAGTCGATTTTAGCCAGCGGCTCCTGCATGATGAGGTTGGTCATGGCGTTGACCACACAGCGGGCGTCCCGCTCTCCGTCCAGCACCATCCGCTTGCCCAGACCCACGGCCCGGGACAGGCACAGAGCGGCCTTCCGCTCCTCGGCGTTCAGATAGGTGTTGCGGCTGGACTTGGCCAGTCCGTCCGGCTCCCGGATGATGGGACAGCCCACGATTTCAATGCCGTAGGACATATCCCGCACCATCTTGCGGATGATAGCCAACTGCTGGGCATCCTTCTCCCCGAAAAAGGCCCGGTCCGGCTGAACGACGTTAAACAGCTTGGCTACCACGGTGCAGACTCCCCGGAAGTGGATGGGGCGGGTCTTGCCGCAGAGCTGCTTGGGCATATCGGACAGGATCTCCACATAGGTGGCCGCATCCTCGGCGTACATCTCGGAGACCTCCGGGTGGAACACCAGGTCTGCGTTCAGAGATTCACACAGGGCGCTGTCCCGGTCAAAATCCCTGGGATAACTCTCCAGGTCCTCGTTGGGGCCGAACTGGGTGGGATTCACAAAGACGGAGACCACGGTTCGGTCACACCGGGCCACAGAGGTCTTGATGAGACTGGCGTGGCCCTCGTGGAGGTAGCCCATGGTGGGGACCAGGCCCACGGTCAGCCCGTCCTTTTTCCAGGCGCGGACCTGCTCCCGGACCTGCTGAATGGTGGTTGCAACATTCATCTTTTTCATCTGCTCCTTTTTCCGCCAGAGGCGGGGATTGGTGGAGGATGCGGCCCCAAAAGGGGCCGCTTATGGGTGGTTACGAATTAATACTCCGCGTCCAGCTTTGCCAGGAACTCGTCCGAGCAGTCGCTCTTGACGTAGGAGTGGGCCGCGTCGGGGAAGGTCCCGGCCTTGACCTCGGCGTCGTAGGCCCGGAACGCCTCGCTCATGGCGTCGCCGATGTGGGCGAAGGGCTTGACGAACTTGGGCACGAAGTCGCCGGACATCCCCAGCATATCCTGATACACCAGCACCTGGCCGTCGCAGCCTGCGCCCGCGCCGATGCCGATGGTGATCATCTTGACCTTTTTGGTGATGAGGGCGGCCAGCTTGGGGGGCACACACTCCAGCACCACCATGAAGGCGCCCGCCTCCTGAACGGCCAGCGCATCCTCCAGCACCCGGCGGGCGTTGTCCTCGCCCTTGCCTTGGACCTTGAAGCCGCCAAAGGCGTTGACCGACTGGGGAGTCATGCCGATGTGGGCGCAGACGGGGATGCCGCAGGCGGTGATGGCCTTGATCTGCTTCACCACGGTGGCCCCGCCTTCCAGCTTGACGGCGTTGGCCCGACACTCCTTCATCAGGCGGCCCGCATTCGTCACAGCCTGCTCCACGGAGACCTGATAGCTCATGAAGGGCATGTCCAGAATGACAAAGGCGTTCTTGCAGGCCCGGCCCACGCTGCGGCCATAGACCACCATCTCGTCCATGGTGACGGGCAGGGTGTCCTCATAGCCCTGCATGGTCATGCCCAGGCTGTCGCCCACCAAGATGGTGTTGATTCCGGCCTCGTCCACCAGACGGGCGGTGGAAAAGTCATAGCTGGTCAGCTGGGTGATCTTCTCGCCCCGCTCCTTCATGGCCATCAGCGTGGCGACGGTGTTTTTCTTCGGCATGGTTATACTGCTCCTTTCAGCACTTGTTTCATGGGTTCATAACTGCGGTCTGGGTGTTTTTCCTCAGCCACCTGCACCAGCTTTTGGGAGAGGAGAGCGTACATCTCCCGCTCCGCCGCTGTGGGCATGGCATCCAGGTGCTTCTGCACCGTGGCGGTGTCGCACCGCTCCACCGGTCCGGTCAGGCTGTCCACCGGCCCGGCCTGGGCCAGATGCGCCATGTTGCCCACCAAAATGGGCCGCAGGGCTTGCAGCGCTCCTTCGCGGGTAAAGCCGCAGGTCTCCAGCAGGTCCAGGCTCTCGGCCACCAGCGCCACCACATGGTTGCTGGCGACGGCGGCGGCGGCGTGATAGCGCACCTTGTCCTCCGGGCGGATGATCTGCACCGGGTTGCCGCAGCCCTCCAACAGCGCCTTCACGCTGTCCAGATGGGCGGAACTGCCCTCGACGCAGAAAAAAACATCCGCCAGCTCCCGGTACGAGCGATAGGGATCGCTCACCGCAAACAACGGATGGACCGAATACCCGAAGCCGCCGGCCTCTTCCACCCCAGGAAACGCCTGGGTGGAGGGCAGCGCCCCGCTGCAATGACAAATCAGCTTGCCTTTGATGGCGTCTCGCGGCAGGTCCTGATAGACCTGTCCGATGGCCCCGTCGGGAACAGTGAGGAACAGAGCGTCGCTGGCTTGGGCTGCGGCTGCCGGGGAATCAAAAGCGGTCGTGCCGGTAAAGTCTGCTGCTTGCTGCGCATGGCGGGCGGTGCGGCTATAGTAGCCGGTGACCGGGACCCCGTGGGTAGTAAAATACTTGCCCAGGGAAAAGCCCACCTTGCCTGCTCCAATGAATCCAATTTTCATGCTGTCACCTCTTTCGCACGTGAAAAAGGCGGCGCTCAGTCCAGTTCCCAAAGTGTTGAGATACCAGCCGATCAAAAGGATGTGAGATTGCGTGGTTTGTCATGGTTACCGTTTCGGCTTCTCCGAATACAGTCCATCAACGGATAGAATAGCACCCCCGCACGCAAAAGTAAAGAGGCGCACGGGGGTAAAAACAAATTTTTTGTTAAATTTTTGTCAAGCGTTCTTCTCCCGGCGGGAGAATTGGTGAAAATTACAACCCCTCCGCCTGGCGGCGCAGGATGCTCAGAGGTGGGGCCTGCACCGGCAGATGCATCCGAAACAGCATTTGCGGTTTCTTCGGTTCCTCCAGCGGGAAA
This sequence comes from Oscillospiraceae bacterium Zagget6, assembly GCA_001941075.1. Classification (GTDB taxonomy): domain Bacteria; phylum Bacillota; class Clostridia; order Oscillospirales; family Oscillospiraceae; genus Onthomonas. The sequence goes on from MSHH01000074.1 coordinate 14,415, forward strand.
CCGTCCATGTCCTCCATTATGGGAGCCTCGAACGCCACCGGCGCCAGGTCCGGCCCCACCAGCTCCAGGGCGTCCCCCGCCCGAAACTTGTTGCGCAGACTGACCAGGGCGTTGCCCTCGCTGTCGCAGGACTGGACGATGCCGGTGATCTGCCACTGGCGGATATACCGGGCATTCTCGTAATACTGGCCGGGGTCGCCGAAGTAGAACCCGGTGGAATAGGGCCGATGACTGACCTTTTCCACCTCGTCCCGCCAGATCTGGGGCAGGGGCTGCCCCGCTTCCGCCGCGTCGATGGCGTGGCGGTAGGCCCCGGTGACCAGGGCAGCGTAGTAGGCGCTTTTTGCCCGGCCCTCGATTTTGAGGGAATCCAGTCCCGCCTCCAGCAGCTCTGGCACATGGTCGATCATGCACATATCCCGGGAGGAGAGGATGTAGCTGCCCTTTTCGTCCTCGTAGACGGGGAAATACTCGCCGGGGCGTTTTTCCTCCATCAGGGTGTACTGGTAGCGGCAGGGCTGGGCACAGGCTCCCCGGCTGGAATCCCGCTCGTTCCGACCCGTCATGTAGTTGCTGAGCAGGCACCGGCCTGAATAGGACACGCACATGGCCCCGTGGCCGAAGGCTTCCAGCTCCAGCTCCTTTGGCGTTTCGGCCCGTATCTCCCGAATTTCATCCAGAGAGCACTCCCGGGCCAGAATGACCCGGCTGGCCCCCAGTTCGTACCAGGCGGTGGCGGTGACGGCGTTGGACACGCTGGCTTGGGTGGAGATGTGCTTCTGCACATGGGGAGCGTACTTCTGAGCCAGGCGGAAGGCCCCCAGGTCGGCCACGATGACCGCCGTCACTCCAGCGTCGTCCAGCGTCTCCAGCCAGGCGGGGAGCCGGGCGATCTCGTCGCCCCGGGGCATGGTGTTGATGGTGACGTGGGTCTTGACGCCGTGGGCCTTGCACAGCCGCACGGCCTGATACAGCTCGTCCCGGGAGAAATTGCCTGCGTAGGCCCGCATCCCGAAGGTCGTCCCCGCCAGATAGACGGCGTCGGCTCCGTAAGCCACGGCCATGTTCAGCCGCTCCATATCCCCTGCGGGGGCCAGCAGTTCCAGTTTATTCCTCATCGTCGGTCTCACCTGTCTGAGCGGCCTTGAAGATATTAAAGCTGTAGCTTTCGGTGAAGAAGTGGTTCTCTCCGTCGTCGCCCAACATGAAGTAATAGTAGTCTGTGTTGCTGGGGTTCAGTGCCGCCTCGATGGAATCCATGCCGGGGTTGCAGATGGGGCCTTCCGGCAGACCCGCATACAGGTAGGTGTTATAGGGGCTGTCGATTTCCAGGTCAGCCTGGGTCAAATCTTCCTTGCGCTCCTCCAGCAGATACTGCACGGTGGAGTCCATCTGGAGGTAGCCGCCGATTCCATCGTAGTCCGGGTTTTCCAGTCGATTGTAGATGACAGAGGCAATGCTGTTGCGGTCGTCGCTGCTGCCGGTGGTCTCCTTCTCAATGATGGAGGCAATGATAATGATGTCGTCCAAATCATAGGCGAGGGTCTCCTCGCTGAGGACTTCGCTCATCTGGTCGGCAAAATTGGACAGCAGCCGTTTGATGACGCTCTCCGCGTCTGCGTCCTTATAGAACTCATAGGTGTCGGGGAACAGGTAGCCCTCCAGCAGTGCCGTACCGGTGCGGTCCGCATCCTCCAGGAAGAAGTAGTCGAAGGTGTCGCTCTCCGCAGAGGCGGTCAGGTCCTCCACCGAGCAGACGCCGCTGTCCTCCAGCAGCTGGAACGCCTCTGCCACCGTGTAGCCCTCCGGGATGGTGACGGTGACCGTCTCCCGATAGACGGAGGTGGAGCTGATGTTGTTCAGCAGCGCGGAATAGTCCATTTCCGTGTTCAGCTCGTAGGTGCCGGTAGTGATCTTATCGGCCTTATTGGTGACGGAGGCAAAGAGCTGGAAGAGGAATTTGTACTCGATCAGCCCCTCGTCCTTCAGATTGTCCGCTACGTCGGCAATGGTGTCCCCCTCCGAAACGGTGAAGGAGACCGTGTTTTCCGTCTTGTCCAGAGCCAACAGGTCGTTGGCCCACCGCCAGCCCACAGTGGCCAGCACGAAGGAGATGACCAGCACCCCCACCACATAAATTAAGGCGGCAAGAATGGATTCCGGCAGCGTTTTGGGCTGGCGCTTTTCAGCGGCAGACTGAGGCGGTTCAGGTGGCAAAGGAGGTTCTCCGGCAAAATCTTCCTGAGAAAGAATCGGTTCTGCCTCCTGCTGCGGCTCTGGTTCCCAGGAGCAAAAGCCCTCTGTCCAATCAAAGGTGTCCCAGCTGTCAGAGTTCCCTTGCTTTGGCTTCCCATCTGGCTGATTTTCCGCTGTGTTGGGGGTTTGTTCCTCTTCGTCCCAGTTCTTTTCCTCGTTGGACATAAGCGCCTCCTTCCCGCTGCGTGGGCAGTCGGTGGTGTATTGTCATTTAGCCGTGGTAGTGGATGCCGTTTTTGACCTGCTCCATGACCTCTGTGCCTTTCAGAGCCTCCACCAGCCGCAGGCCGAAGTCAATGCAGCTGCCGGCGGCCTCACCAGTGATAAACCGGCCATCGCTGACCACCCGTTCCCCTTTCAGCACCACAGCGGAGAACATCTGGTCCTCCATGCCGGGGTAGACAACGGCGTTCCGCCGGTCCAGCAGTCCCAACTGGGCCAGAATGGTGGGAGCGGCGCAAATGGCGCAGACCCATTTTCCCTTCTCCGCGGCTTTCTGGATGAGCACCATTGCGGGCATGGAGTTCAAAATGGCCTCCACGCCGCCCAGACCGCCGGGCAGCATCAGCATTTCCATCTTGCCGGTGTCCACCTGATCCAGCGTGATGTCCGCCAGGACCTTGACGCCCTGCCCGGAGACCACCTCCAGGCTGTCCGTCAGCGACACCATCGCCACCTCAATACCAGCACGACGCATGACATCACAGGGGGCCAGCGCCTCGATTGTTTCAAATCCGTTGCCAAGCAGAATGTAAACCATCCTTCATTTCTCCTTTCGGTTGTGCAGCGCCGCGCAGAGGCGCGGAACCCGGTTGTCCTTTTCTCTCTAAACAGGGTTTGTTGGCGGATGCGGAGCGCTCCCTCCGCACCCCAGGCGGGATGTCTCCCGCAAAGGCAAGAACATCCATTTTTTATCTTACTGCGTCATTATATCATATCCTGTCGGGAAAGTCTACAACCTGTACCTGTAAAAAAGCGATAGTTTCTCCCGAAAAGGCCCTGCTTTTTTCGGAAAATTCATCCTATTGAGTGAAATCATAGAATAGAAGCCGGTTCATCTCCGCGTGTATGGTTTCTTTTCATCCCCTGCGAGGCATTCAAAATCAGCTCTACCAGCGCGGGGACCGTCGCCTCTCGCGCAACTCGGGTGCGGATGCCATGACGGGCGCACTCCGCCGCCGTCTGGGGGCCGATGCACAGCCCCAAAACCCGGCTCAAGTCGGTCCCCTTCGGCAGGGAATTTACAAATCCCCGCACCGTGGAGGCCGAGGTGAACGTGACCCACGTCTCCCCCGCCGCCAGCAGCGGCAGCAGAATCTCCGCGTGTTCGTTGGGGAAAATGGTGTCGTAGACCGGCACATCAGTAAATGCAACCTCCTGCTCCTCCAACACACGGGGCAAAATGGGACTGCCCATAGCCGCCCTTGGCAGCAGTACCGGACCCTTTGTCCGCTGAGCCAGGCCCAGGGCAAGGTGTTCTGTGTCGTAGACCGGGGGCATAAAATCCGTCCGCAAATGCCGCACTTCCAGCGCCTGAGCGGTGGAGGGGCCGACTGCTGCCAGCTTTACGCCGTTCAGGGCGCGACCGTCCATCCCCAGCTGCCAGAGAGTATCGCAGAACACCTCTACCCCGGCGGAGCTGGTGAATGCCACCCAGTCGAAGCGGCTGATCTGGGCGAGGCACTGTTCCAGCGCGGAGTTTTCCCGCCGGGGGACAGTCTCGATGCAGGGGTAGTCCACCACACTGGCCCCCAGCTCCCGCAGGCGGCCCCGCAGCGCCCCGGCCCGGCGTTTGGGCCGGGTGACAACAATGGTGCGCCCTTTCAGAGGCAGCGCGTCGAACCAGTCGAATCGCTCTGACAAAGACGCCACTTCCCCCACCACAATGACGGCGGGGCTGTGGATGTCCGCTCTGCGGGTCACCTCCGCCAGCTGTCCCAGGGTAGAAACGACTTTTCGCTGTCCCGGCAGCGTCCCCCGCTCTACCACGGCGGCGGGGGTGTTTTTTGCCATGCCCGCACCCAGCAGACCTTCACAGATGCGCTCCAGGGCGGAGACTCCCATCAGGAACACGCAGGTCCCACCGGCCTCTGCCAGGGCGCGAAAGTTGATTTGCAGCGGGAAACTGGCCTTTGCGTGACCGGTGACAATGTGCAGAGCGGAGGCGTAGTCCCGGTGAGTTACGGGGATGCCGGCGTAGGCGGGCGCCGCCAGAGCGGAGGTCACACCGGGAACCACCTCAAAGGGGATGTGATGCTGGGCCAGCAGGTCCAGTTCCTCCCCACCCCGGCCAAAGAGGAAGGGGTCGCCACCTTTCAGCCGCACCACATTTTTGCCTTCCTGGGCCTTCTCCAACAAAATCTCGTTGATGCGCCACTGGGGAACTGGGTGGTGGTCGGCCTGCTTGCCCACGTCGATGCGCTCCGCCGTGGGGGGCAGCAGCTCCAGCAGCTCCGGCGCGATGAGCCGGTCATAGACCACCACCTCCGCCGCTCGCAGCGCCGTCTCCCCCTTCCGGGTCAGCAGGCCGGGGTCCCCCGGACCGGCACCCACCAGCGTCACTTTGCCGGTCACGGGGTCGGCTCCTTGAGGCGATTGGCCAGGTTCTCCCCCAGCTGAGCCGCCCGGACGGACCGCCCGGCGATGGTCCCCTGGCGGGCCTCCCCTGTGGGCGTGACGTACAGTCCCACCATGCTCAGCACCCCATTGCGGAGGGTGGCGTGGGCGGCGGTAGGGTCGGTACATCCACCGCCCAACGTGCGGACGAAGGCCCGCTCCGCCACGGCACAGGCGCAGGCGTCCGGGTCGTTGAGCCGGGTGATCCAGGGTAGGTCTGCGTCCGCCCGGCACTGGATACCCAAAATGCCCTGCCCGGCGGCGGGGATGAGCTGGTCAGTGGCAAAATACCGTGAAATGTGGTTTTCCAGCCCCAGCCGCTTTAGCCCAGCTGCGGCCAGCAGCAGGCCGTCAAACTCCCCGCTGTCCAATTTGGCGAGCCGGGTCTGAATGTTGCCCCGGACGGGCCGCACCTCAGCCGTGGGGTAGAAGTCCTTGATTTGCAGCGTCCGCCGCTGGGAGGCGCAGCCGATCACGCCCCCCTGGAGGGGGAATTTCTCCAAGCCGGGCCGCAGCACCATCACGTCTCTGGGGTCCTCCCGTTTGGAAAATGCCGCCAGCGGCAGCATCGGGTCCTGTTCCATGGGCATATCCTTCAGGGAGTGGACGGCGATGTCGATCTCACGGTCCAGCAGCGCTTTATCCAATTCCTTGACGAACAGGCCTTTGCCCCCCACCTGGTCCAGGGTGCGGTCCAGAATTTTGTCCCCGGTGGTGGTCATGGTCACCAGCTCCAGCTCTGCGTCTGGGGCCAATTTCTGAATCTGCTCCATCACCAGCCGACTTTGCGCAATGGCCAGCGCGCTGGCCCGACTTCCTACTTTCACTTTCACAGCTGTTCCTCCTCCAATAGGCTGCGAATCCGCTTCGCCGCCACTGCCGTGGCCCGGTGGTCCTCCCCGCGGGAGACCACCCCGGCCAACACTGTTTCGCCCTGACAAATGGCGGGAAAAAAGAAGGTACACTCCTCCCTCCGGTCCGCCACGCTGACCGGGATCCCCAACTGTCGGGCCTCCTGCCCCACCTGCCGGTTCACCTCCCGACTGTCTGAGGCCGCAATCACCAAAACCGCGCTCTCCAGGTCGCCGGAGCGGTAGGGACGCCGATGCCACTCCAGCCCCCGGCTGTCCCCTTCCAGTTCCGGCGCGATGACCACCAGCTCCGGTCCAAAGGGGTGTAGGGTGTCGATGCGCCGCCGGGCCACCGCGCCGCCGCCAACGATGACCACTTTTTTGCCCCGCAGGTCGGTGAACACCGGGAAGCGGAAGGGGGCCTCTCGCTCCCCGCTCTTTCGGCGGGGCCGGGTAAAGGCGTCGATTTTGGCGGCGCACTCCCGCAAGTCCGCCGCCCGGACGCAGCCTTTCAGCCCGCCCAGCAATAAATCTACTGTTTTATCTACGATAGGCTGGCAGTTCTCCGCGCCCTCCGCCGCGAACCGGCGGCTCAGGGCGGCTTTTAGCTCCGCCATGACGGGAATACACTCCCGGTAGTCCCACCACTGGTAGAACTCCTGCAAATGCCGCTGGACAATTTGCTCCGCCTGGGCCAGACCTTCCGCGTCTGAGGTCTGTGGCGCGCCGGAAAAGTCGTCCACGTTGAACAGCGTCACGCCCTCCAGCGTCCCCACCGCCGGTTCCACGTCTCTGGGAACGGCCAGGTCTATCACCCAGGCGGGGCAAGTGGTCAGCCGCTCCAGGTCCTCCCGCGTGACGGTATAGTGGGGGCTGGTGGTAGCGGAAAAGAGGATGTCGGCCCCGTCGATGGCCGAATACCGCCGGTCATAGGCCACCGTTTCGCACCCAAAGGGCACCACGGTCTCCCCGTGGCGGTAGGTGCGCAGCGTCACCGTCACCCGGCAACCAGCCGCCCGGAGCAGCCGCGCCGCCCGGCGGCCCATTTCGCCGTTGCCGATGACCACCGCCTGGCGGTCATCCAGACCGCCCAGCCGCTGCCGGAGCACCGCCACCGCCTCCTCCGCGGCGGAGGACGGCACCGCCGTCAGCCGAACGTGGGTTTTCACATCCTTGCCCGCCGCCACCGCCGTGCGGAACAGGGTGGAGAGGACCGCGTTGGCGGATTCCACCTCCTGGGCCAGCTCAATGGCCCGCCCCACCTGGGTGATGATCTGGTCCTCGCCCCAAATTTGGCTGCGGAGGCCGGAGGCCACCTCCAGCAGATGTCGGGCCGCGTCCTCCCCCTCCCGGTTGACAAAGCAGGGGGCGAAAACCGCCCAGTCCTCCCCTGCCGCCTGACACAGCAGTTGCCCGGGCGGGGCAATATCGTCCTCTGCGGTCAGGTACAGCTCCGTCCGGTTGCAGGTGGAGAGCAGTACCGCCCCGGTCACACCGTCCGTCCCGGCAATGGTCCGGTCCAGCGTCCGTACCCGCTCGGTTGGGAAGGACAGCCGCTCCCGCAGCGCCATCTCTGTCCGCTCATAGTCCAGCCCGGACATCCACAGCTTCACTTCGCCTCACCTGCTTTCCTGTGTTCGGTCTGCGTCTCCTGCCGGAGCAGAACCGTGGAGAAATAGCCCGTCTCCCCTTCCGCCTGGGCGAAGGAGGACCACACCTGCTCCCCCGGCAGGCCGCAGTTGACCACGAGAGAGGCGTTTTCCAGCTCGCCCTGCTGCCGGAGGGTCTCTTTCAGCGGCTCCAGCTGCCGCCCGGCCTTCATCAGCACCTTGTTGGCGTCCACGTCCAAGCTGTCGGTCAAGTCCCCGTGGGAGGCGGGGACCACCAGCAGCCGCTGACTGCCCTCGCATAGTGGTACCCCCAGCTTCGCCGCCGCCGCGCAAAAGGAGGGTACCCCCGGCACAATTTCCGCCCGGTATCCCTGCGCCAGCACCCGCCGGTGCAGGTAGAAATAGGTGGAGTATACGGTGGGGTCTCCCAGCGTGACGAACACCACCTGTTTCCCCTGCTCCAACAGGGCGCAGATTTGCGCCGCGTTGTCCTCCCAGGCCCGGTCCAGCGTCTCCCGGTTCCGGGTCATAGGGGTGGGACACAGCAGCACCGGCTTGCTCGTGATATAGTCCCGGACGATGTTCAGCGCTGTCCGGCTCTCACCGCCGCTGTCCGGCGCGGCGATGACGTCGGCGGCCTCCAGCAGCCGCACCGCCTTGACGGTCAGCAATTCCGGATCTCCCGGCCCCACGCCGACGCCGTAGAGGATACCTTTTTCGCCGCTCATCCCTGATTCCCCTCCAGCGCGGCTCTGGCGTGAGCCACGAAAATGCGCCGGACGGCGGGGTACTCCCCCAGCCCCCGCAGAATGGGCATGGGCTGGTAGTTGTGGGCCAGCAGCTGGTTGGTCCAGGAGGTGGGCTGACTGCCGGTCATGTCGTTGTAAGCGTGATCCCCTGCCACGATCATCAGCGGGGCCATGTAGACCCGGCGGGCGTTCAAACACTCGTCTAGCCGGTGAATGACCTCCCCGATGGGGGGATAGCCTTCCACCGTCCCCACAAAGACGTTGGTGTAGCCTCTGGCGTGAAACACGTACTCCAGCGCGGGATAGGCGGGGTTGGCGAAGTGCGCGGTGCCGTGGCCCATCAGTACCAGCGCCTCATCGTAGGCCAGAGGGGGCATTTCCGACATGACGGCCTCCGCCAGCAGCTCGTAATCCTCCTGCCGGGTCAGCAGCGGCGCGCCGATGGAAAAGCGGGGGAACTGATGGGAGTAGAGGGCGGCCTCGGCCAGCAGCCGCTGGGTCTCCGCGCCGTTGATCATATGGGTGGGCTGGAGCAGCACATCTTCATAGCCCTCCAGCCGCAGGGCCTCCAACGCCTCCACCACGCCGTCGATGCGGGTCCGGTCCCGCCGGTACAGCTTGCGCCGGATGACGCCGCTGGTGAACGCCCGGTAAAAATCCCGGTCCGGGAAGGCCCGTGCCAGCTCGTTTTCCATGGCGCAGATGCTCCTGCGCAGGGTCTCCGGGTAGCTGGTGCCAAAGGACACCACCAGCAATGCCTTTTTCATACTCTCGCTCCTCTTTTCGCTCTCAAGTCAGTCCCGCGCCCCGGCAGCCTGGTACAGGAGGGCGTTGCAGATAGCCGCGGCCACATTGCTGCCGCCCTTGCGCCCTCTGGCTACGATGGAGGGGATTTCCGTCTGCAACAGCAGCTCCTTGCCCTCCACCACGTTGACAAACCCCACTGGCACCCCAATGACCAGCGCCGGGGGGACCATCTCCCCCGTCTGCACCAGCTCGCACAGGCGAATGAGGGCGGTGGGGGCGTTGCCGATGGCGTAAATTAGCGGATCCCCCAGCGCCGCCGCCCGCTCCATGGACACCGCAGAGCGGGTGATGCCACGAGCTTTGGCTTCGGCGGCCACCTGGGGGTCCGCGATGAAGTTCACCGTCCGGCCCCCCAGCTTGGCCAGCGTCCGCTTGTTGATGCCGGCCTGGGCCATGGTGGTGTCGGTGACGATAGAGCAGCCGCCCCGCAGCGCAGCGACGCCCTTCGCCACCGCGCCGGGGGTAAAGACCAGGTTGTCCACATAGTCGAAATCCGCCGTGGTGTGAATGACCCGCTTGATGACCGCCTCGTTCTCCGGGTCCAGCGGGTGGGGCAGCTCTGCGGCAATAAGCTCCATGCTCCGGGCCTCGATGTCCGCCGGTTTGCTGTGTTCCAAATGAATCATCGTGGCTTCTCCTGTCCGATCAATCGGTAAATCAAATCCATATCCAGAGCTGCGCGGACGGTATCGGCCAGCCTGTCCAGCTGGGCCTCCTGATAAGCGTTCCAATCGCCGCTCCGGGCGGTGGGGTCCAGTCCCTTGGCGTCCAACAGACAGTTCACCAGCTTCGCGGCGGAGTCCCCCCGGTCAAAAATGCCGTGGACGTAGCTGCCCCAGACGTTGCCCCGGGCCGCGCCGTCCGTTCCCCCGCCGTCCAGTTGGGCAAAGGGCTGCTCCTGTCCGCTTGTCCGTCCCATGTGGATTTCGTACCCCCGGAAGAGTGCCCCTTCCAGGGCTGCAAAAATACCGGAGGCATTTGTCACCCGGCCTGTGACGCGGGTGCGGGCCTTTTCGCCCCAGAACACCGTCTCCAGGTCCAACAGGCCCAGCCCTTCCTCTGCGCCGCCGGACTCGGCGCACGTTGGGTCAGAGACCATTTTGCCCAGCATTTGATAGCCGCCGCAGATACCGATGACCGGCCCGCCCGCTTCTGCATGGCGGCAAATTGCCCCGGCGAGGCCGTTCGCTTTCAGCCAGCGCAGGTCGGAGATGGTGCTTTTGGTGCCGGGCAGGATAATCAAATCCGGTGCGCCCAGCTCCGCCGCCGAGCGGACGTACCGCAGGGAGACCTCCTCTATCCGGGCCAGCGGGTTGAAGTCGGTGAAGTTGGACAGCCGTGGCAGACGGATAACCGCAATATCCACCGGGCCGCCCTCTCCGCTCTGTTGGAACCGCTGGGCCAGCGAGTCCTCGTCGTCCAAATCCAGGTCCATGTAGGGGACCACCCCCACCACCGGAACGCCGGTCAGGTCCTCGATTTGCCGCAGCCCCGGCTCCAAAATGGAGACGTCTCCCCGGAACTTGTTGATGACAAGCCCCTTGATTCTGGCCCGCTCCTCTGGCTCCAGCAGGGCCACGGTGCCGTAGAGGGAGGCGAACACCCCGCCAGGGTCGATGTCCGCCACCAGCAGCACCGGTGCGTCTACCAGTGCGGCGAGACCCATGTTGACGATGTCGTTCTGTTTCAGGTTGATCTCCGCCGGGCTGCCCGCCCCTTCGAGGACGATAACATCGTTTTCCGCCGAAAGAGACTGATACGCCGCCAAAATGTCGGGAATCAGCGACTGTTTCATGCGGAAATACTCTTTCGCGGGGTAATTCCCCCGGCTGATCCCGTTGACGACGACCTGAGAGCCCACGTCGGTGGTGGGCTTGAGCAGAATGGGGTTCATCCGCACTGATGGCTTCACCCCGGCGGCCTGGGCCTGGGTCACCTGAGCACGGCCCATCTCCAGCCCCTCCTCGGTGATGTAGGAGTTCAGCGCCATGTTCTGGCTTTTGAACGGGGACACCCGCAGACCGTCCTGGTGGAAAATGCGGCACAGCGCCGCGCACAAGACGCTTTTCCCCGCGTTGGATGTGGTTCCCTGCATCATGATGGGCTTTGCCATGGTCAGCCTCTCCCCTCTTGACATGCTTTTTCCAGTGCCTGGAGCAGACGGGTATTTTCCGCCTCCGTCCGCACAGCGATGCGATAATATCCCGCCCCAAGGCCGGGGAAGCCGGAGCAATCCCGAATAAGGATGTCCTGATGCAACAGCCGCTCCCGCAGGTCTGTCCAGCGGGAGGTATGCAACAGCAGGTAGTTGGCCCGGCTGTCCCACACCCGGAAGCCCATGTTTCGCAGCTCCTCTGTCAGCCGCCGCCGCTGGGGGGCAACGGCGTCTCGTCCCATACGGGGCCAGTCGGGGCAACCCATAGCGGTGATACCCGCGTATTGGGCGGGGACGGAGACACCCCAGGGCTGTCCCGCCTGGGTTACCCGCTCCAGCAGCGCGGGGTCTCCGCAGAGCAAATACCCCAGCCGCAGACCGGGCATGGCGTAGCTTTTGGTCAGGGACCGGAGCAGCACCAGCTGGGGACACTCTGTCAGCAGGGGCCGCAGGTCGGTCTGGTACTCTGCATCCGTCAGGGTGAGAAAGCTCTCGTCCACCACCAACACGGTGTTTTGCGCCTGACAGCGGCGGCAAATCTCTGTCAGCAGCGGAGCCGGAATGGTCCGCCCGGTGGGGTTGTTAGGGTTGCAGAGAATGAGCAGGTCCAGTCCGGGCCGCAGCACCCGCAAAAGATCCTCTGTCACGTCAAAATCCCGCTCCGGCTTGAGGTAATGGGAAATTACTTTACACCAATTTGACCGAAGTGCGCGCTCATATTCCCCGAAGGTGGGGGACAAAATCATAGCCCGTCGGGGGCGCAGCGCCAGCGCCAGCCGGTCCAGCAGCTCCGCCGCCCCGTTGCCGCAGAAGATTTGTTCCGTGGGTACGTTCTCCGCTTCGGCAATGGCCCGGCGCAGAGCGCGGCACTGGGGGTCAGGGTAGCGATTAGAGGCCGCAACGCCCTCCACAGCGGCTCTCGCCACCTCATCTGGCATCCCCAGGGGATTCAGGCTGGCGGAGAAGTCCAAAATCTCCCGCTCTCCCCAGGCGTAAACATCCCCTCCGTGGGTCACTTGTTTCAAGCTATCAGCACCTCGCATAGCAGTAATCCCAGCCCGGCCAACGCCGCCGTCAGGCAGGCTGTGACTGCCATCAGCCGGTTGGCCCGGCGGATGTCCTCCGGTTGGATGGGACGCAAATCGTCTCCAATAGTTGGTTTTTCCACCAATTTGCCAAAATAGAAGCTGTTTCCCCCCAGCTGGAGGTGCAGCGCCCCGGCGCAGGCCGCCTCGGTGTGGGCGGAGTTGGGGGACCTGTGGTTGAGCCTGTCCCGGCGGAACACCCGCCAGGCACTCCGTCCGTCCAGCCCGCAGAGGGGCGCGGCGGCGCACATCAGCGCTCCTGCCAGTCGCGCCGGGAGAAAGTTCACCAAATCGTCCAGCTTGGCCGCGAAACGGCCCCAGTTTTCGTACTTCTCGCTGTGGTAGCCCACCATAGAGTCCATGGTGTTGACCGCTTTGTAGGCCACACCCCACGCCGGGCCACCTATGACCATATAGACCAGCGGGGCCACGACCCCGTCGGAGGTGTTCTCCGCCACCGTCTCTACAGCGGCGCGGGCCACTCCCGCCCGGTCCAACTGGGCGGTGTCCCGTCCCACAATGCGGGAGACCGCCTCCCGCCCCTCTTCCAGCGTGCCGGTTTGCAGGGCGCGATACACCTTGCCGCTCTCCCCTGCCAGGGACCGGGCCGCCAGCATATAGTAGCAAATCACGGCGGAAACCGCCCACCAGAGCCAGAAAGAGAACCTTCTGCATGTGTAAAGTAAAAACGCTGCACATCCAACCGTGACCGCCAGCACCAGCAAAACCATCACGGTCCCCCCGGCCCGTTCGCCTTGTGCCGTCTTGGGAAACCGGGGCCGAAGCACCTTTTCCAGCCAGGCGATCAGCCGTCCCATCCATCGGATGGGATGGGGCAGCCAGTAAGGGTCCCCCAGCAGCGCATCCAGCAGACACCCGGCCAGCAGGATGGAGAGCCTTACCATATATTGTTTTCCCCCAACTGAGCGCGGAGGGTCAGGGTCAGCGTCTCCGGGTCAAAGTCCGTGTCAAAGCCGCCGCAGTTGGTGCTCTGCCAGTCGAAGTAGTTGCTCCTGGCGGGGACACCGTGCTGGCTCATCAGCGCCATCAGCACCCCGCCGTGGGCCACCACTGCGCCGGTGGTGATGCCCTCCGCCGCCACCTGCTCCGCCACGGTTTGCAGCGCGTCGGTGGTGCGCTGGACGAAGTCTCCCAGCGTCTCCCCGCCGGGGAACCCGGCCTGGGGGTCCTCCACGAACCAGCCGTCGTAGATGCTGGGGTCGTTGATCTCCTCCCAAGTCTTGCCCTCGCAGTCGCCAAAGCCCATCTCCCGCAGTCCCTCCAGATACACCCTGGGCGCGTCGGGATAGAACAGCTCCGCCGTGTGTATGGCCCGGCGCATGGGACTGACCCAGATTTTTTCCACCGGGGGCAGGGTCCTCGCTCGTTCCTTCGCCTGCTCCACCCCCTGGGGGGCCAGTGGTTCGTCGGTGGAACCGATGTATTGCTTTTTCAGGTTGCCAGGGGTGGCCCCGTGGCGCAGCAACAACAGTCGCATAAAATTCCTCATTTCAAACGCATGGAGAGGCCGCAGAACACCCGCTCCACGCTCTCCGCCTGTTCCGCAAGGTCACAGCAGAGACGGCCCACCGTCTCCCGCCAGACCCGTTCCTCTGGCTGCACCGGAATAACCCCGCAGCCCACCTCATCACAGAGGATGATAACGTCCGGGTTTGCTTCCAGCAGCTCCTCTGTCAGCCGTTGGGGACTTTTCCCCGCCTCCAGCGCGGCGCGGATTGCGGCGTGGAAGTGGTCAAAAACCTGTCCCGTTTGCGCGGCGAAAAAGGTCTCCGTTACATCCGCCAGGGTGCAGTTGTAAGTGCACAGGGCATAGGACAGCTTGCCCTGTCCCGCGCCGCCGATAATCAAGCGCATAATTTCCCCCTTACCCGGCCACGGCTACCGCCAGCACCATCCCCAACTCCAGCAGTTGGAGCTGGCACCCCGCCAGGTCGCCGGTGAGACCGCCGAACTCCCGCCTGGTCATGCGGTAAAAGCCCAGCGCCACCAGCGCGGCGCAGACCGTCGCCCAGCGCCCCGCAGCGCTCCAGCACAACAGGAACGCCAGACATCCCCCCAGCCACAGGCCACACAGCAGTCGATTCCAGCCGGTAGCGGCGGCGTCAGTGAAGGTGGCCAGCAGACCGGAGCCACGAGCGTTTTTCCGGGTGACGGCTGCCAGCGCCGTCCAACTCCGCGAAACCACCGGGATGATCGCCAGCAGTACCAGATTGTCCGATGTCAAATCCACGTCCAGCCAGGCGGCGAAGAACAGCAGCAGGTATAGTATGCAGCCCATGACGCCGAAGGCCCCTATGTGGGAATCTTTCATAATTTCCAGCTTGCGCTCCCGGCTTTGGTGGGACCCCAAGGCGTCACAGGCGTCACACAGTCCGTCCAAATGGATGCCGCCGGAGAGGGCGATGGGCATCAGCAGTGCCACCGCGCCGGTCAGCGCCGGTCCCAACTCCAGCCACAGGGCCAGCCGCAGCCACAGCCACAGCGCTCCGCCGATGACTCCGCCCACCACCGGCAGACAGGGGAATACCCATTGCATATTTTCCTCTCTCCACTGGACGTTTGGCATGGGAATGGCGGAATAGAGGGAAAAGGTCAGCGTCAGCGACCGAAACAGGTTCACGGTTTTTCCCCCTTCCAGAAAATCGGTATCCCGGCGGCGACCTCCACCACCCGGTCCGCCTGGGCCGCCAGCTGGCGGTTCAGCCGGGCCAATACGTCCAAATAGCGGGCCGTCTCCTGGGGATAGGCCACGCCGTCAGAGAAAATCTCGTTGGTCACAATGACCAGCTCCCCCGCTTGGGCGCGGATGGAATCAACGCCCGTCAAAATACGCTCTTCTGCCCCGGCGAACCCGGCGCCGCCGAAGCACTCGTTGGCTGTCAGGTTGGATAGATCCTCCAGCAACACTGCGCCGCCAGATGAAACCTTCACTTCGGCCAGATTGAGAGGCTGCTCTACCGTGAAAAAGCCCTTCCCGGCGCGGAGGCGGCGGTGACGTTCCACTCGCTGCCGTCCTTCCTCCCCCCACGCCTGCATAGTGGCCAGGTAAACACGGGGTGCGGCGGCTGATTGGACAATCAGCGATTCCGCATAGGCGGATTTTCCGCTGCCCGCCCCGCCGGAAACCAGTGTCATCATACCTGTTCCGTGTACGCCTCCATGTGCATCTCCCCAAAGGAAGGGGTGTCCCGGTAGACCGCCAGGGCCATGTCCAGCAGGGGCATCAGCGCCACCGCGCCGGTGCCCTCCCCCAGACACATTTCCGCCCGGAGGATGGGGGAAAGGCCCAACGTCTCCATCAGCAGCTGTACCGCCGGTTCGCTGGACTGGTGGCTGGGGATGAGGTAGTCCCGGACGGCAGGGCAGAGCCGCACCGCCGCCAGCGCCGCAGCCCCGGCGATGAAGCCGTCCATCACCACGGGGACGTGGTAGACCGCGCCGCCCAGGTACAGCCCCACCATGCCCGCCAGGTCCAGGCCGCCCACCTTCGCCAGCACATCAATGCTGTCGTTTGGGTCCGGCTGGTGGAGTTCAATGGCGCGGGAGATCACCGCCCGTTTCCGCTCCAGCCCGGCGGTGGAGAGGCCCGCGCCCCGGCCCGTCACCTGCTCCACGGGCGCGCCCAGCAGAACCGCCGTTACTGCGGAAGAGGAGGTGGTGTTGCCAATGCCCATCTCACCGGTGGCGAGGAGCCGATAGCCCTTATCTTTGCACTCTTTGACCAAGGAGATACCCGTCTCGATGGCCTGTACCGCTTCGGCACGGCTCATGGCCGGTTCTTTGGCAAGGTTGCCGGTTCCCCGGCGCACCGACCGTTGCAGCACCCCCGGCTCTGTCACTTCCCGGCAAAGGCCGATGTCCACGGGCAGAATGTCCGCACCGGCCACCTGCGCCATGCGGCAGACCGGGGTGGTCCCTCTGGCGAAGCTCTCCGCCACCAGCGCTGTCACCTCCTGGCCGCACTGGGTCACGCCTTCAGCTACCACGCCGTTGTCGGCACAGAAGGCCACCACCACCTTGCGGCTCAGGTCGATTTGGGCGTTGCCGGTGATGCCTGCGATTTGAACGAGCAACTCCTCCAGTTTTCCCAGGGAATGGAGGGGCTTTGCCACACTGTCCCAGTTCCGCCGGGCCTGCTCCATGGCGGAGGCGTTGAGCGGTTCGATTTTTTGACAGGTTTCGTTCAGGTTCATTTTCCTTTCCTCCGGTACGCTGCGGCCTTGGACAGAAACCGCGCCGCTGCGTTGGGATTTGCGTAAAAGGCCAGGTGTGGGAACCCGGCGTAAAGGGTTTCACTGGCGACGGCGCAGTCCCAGCCCCGGTTCGAGAGGGGCTTTTGTGCGTGGAAAGCGTCGCCGGGCGCGTTGCTGTCCCAGTAGTGGAACTCGTGAGCGCGAAGGGTCTCCCCTGCCCCGCAGAGCAGGTTGTCCCGTTTGGCGGTCAGCGTCACATAGCCGAACCGCTGGAGCCGGGGGGTACGGTAGCCCCGCCCTGGCAACGCGCCGCACATGGGCCAGCGGTTGCCCTCGCCATCCTCCAACTCCTGTTGCAGGTAGAGGAACCCACCGCACTCCGCAATGGTAGGCAGTCCTTCTACCACGGCCCGGCGAATCTCCGCCCGGAGACCGGTCTGCCCGCTGAGCCGGGCGGCGTACAGCTCCGGGTAGCCCCCTGGCAGGTACAGCCCCTGACAAGGGGGCAGCTTTTCATCCTGGAGGGGGGAGAAATACACCAGCTTTCCTCCCAACTGCTCCAGCAACTCCAGGTTGTCTTGATAGACGAAGCAAAAGGCTTCGTCCTTTGCCACGGCAATGACCGGATTTCCCCGCACTGGCTCCGGCAGGGCCGGGGCTGTTGTTGGAACATCAGGGGCGGTTTGTGCCAGGGCCAGCAGGCCATTCAAATTCACCGATTGTTCCACCTGAGCCGCCAGGAGGGTCATTTTCTCCCGCAGTCCCGCCACCTCGTCGGCGGTGAGCAGCCCCAGGTGGCGGCTCTCAATGGAGCACTGGGGCAGGCTGGGCAAATAGCCGTAGACCGGCACCCCGCACCGCTCCTCGATGACCTCTTTCAGCCGGGGGTACAGGCCGGGAGAGACCCGGTTGAGCAAGATTCCCCGGATGTGGCTCTCCGTCTGGAACCGCAAAAATCCCAAAATTGTGGCGCACAGGGAGACTGCGCCGCCTCGTCCGTCCACCACCAGTACGGCGGGGGTCTGGGTTTCCCGGGCCAGCGCCCAGGCGGAGGCGTCGCTGGTCAGGGCGACACCGTCGTAGTAGCCCATAGCCCCCTCCAGCACCATCACACCCCGGCCCGCTCCGTGGCGGTGCAGGAGATAGCAGGTGGTGTCCGGCCCGTAGAAGAACAAATCCAGATTGCGGCTCTCCGCCCCGATGACCCGACTGTGGAACATGGGGTCGATGTAATCCGGGCCGCTTTTGCAGGCCATGGGCCGCAGGCCCCGGTTCACCAGCGCCTGCAAAATGCCGCAGGTGAAGGTGGTCTTGCCGCAGCCGCTGCCCGTCCCGGAAATCAGCAGCCGCGGGGTCATGCTGGGTTCTCCATGGAAATCAGATAGACCGGGTTTTCCGCCTTCATCATGTGATAGCTGCCCACCGGGGCCGACCTGGAGACAGCCACCTGTACCACCTCTGTCTCCTGAAAGCGGAACCGCTTCATCATGTCCAGAGCGGCGGTCAGCGTCTCCAGCGTGACGGCGGAGACGACAATACGCACGGCGGCGTTCTTCTCCAGCGCGGCGGCGACGACGCCGCGCAGCTCTCCGCCGCTGCCCCCCACAAAGACCCGGTCCGGGGCAGGCAGGGCCTCCAGACAGGCGGGGGCCTCCCCTTCTGTCAAGTGGAGGTTGGAGAGACAAAACTTATCCCGGTTCTGGCGGATCAGGCTGGCCGCGTCCGGCTTCCGCTCCACGGCGCAGACCTGTCCCTCCGGCACGCGCAGGGCGCACTCCACCGAGACGGAGCCGGTGCCCGCCCCCACGTCCCAGACCGTGTCCCCGCCCCTCAACCGGAGCTTGGACACCGCCAGGGCGCGAACCTCCTCTTTGGTCATGGGGACCTTTCCCCGGAGAAAAGCGCTGTCCGGCAGACCGGGGGCCTGAAACTCCGGCTGTATCGGGTGGGGGTTCTCCACCAGCAACACCGCCAGATTTTCAAACTTCTGCTCTGCCAGTTCCGCCACGGTGCCGTGCAGAATGCGCTCGTTGGGATAGGAGAGCCACTCCCCCGCCCAGGCGGTGAGATGTCCCAGTCCCGCGTCCGCCAGCTGGCGGCAGAGCCGTTCTACACGAAAGGCCCCGCCGGTCAAAGCGAAGGTTTTCTCATGGTTCTGGACGGCGGAGACAATTCTCCCATCCCGCCCGTGGCAGGAGATGGAATACACATCCTGCCAAGGGATGCGGCATCTGGCGCAGAAGTAGGACAGGGATGAGACGCCGGGCAGACTGACAACCTCGTACCCGTCCAGCAGCGGATAGAGGCTTTTTGCCCCGCTGTAAAATCCGATGTCCCCGGACAGCAGGATCGACGCCTGCTCTCCATCCCAGTCCGCAAGGGCGGCGGCGATGTCTCCCGGCTTCACCAGCGGTTTTTGAGGGATGTTCAGCCCGGCAAATTCCGCCAGCAGCCGCTCCGCGCCCAGCAGCAGGTCGCTGCACTGAATGGCCCGCTCCGCCTCTTGCGTCAGCAGGTCCGGGTTGCCCATGCCCACGCCGATCAGATACACCTTCATGGGGTCTCTCCTTTAAATTCTGTCAGCAATTCTTCCATCGTCAGGCCGGTCTCCCGGCTGGGCCGCTGGATCACCAGCAGCGCCGACCCGGCATCTTGGGCGGCCTCCGCCTTTTCCCAAAAGCCCCCGGCTTTGCCGGAGCGCTTAGTCACCAGCGTCTGGATGTGGAATTGCCGCAGCAGCGCCAGGTTCAGCTCTTTGGAAAAGGGGCCGTGCATGGCGATGATGTGGTTGGGGGGATACCCCAGGGAGAGGGCCAGGTGCAGCGATTCCTCGCTGGCGAGGATACGCACCCACAGCCGCTGCTCATACCCCTCCACGGCGGTGAACGTCGCCAAATCCTTGCTGCCGGTGGTGAGCAGAACGTTTCCCGGTAAATCATTCAACCGCTGAGCAGCCTCCTGTGCGTTGGCGGCGGTGAGCCAGCCAGGTTCCTCCTGCCCCTCCGGGCGGAGCAGCCGACGGTAGGGCACCCCCACCTTTTCCGCTGCGGCGCGGATGTTCTCGGTGGCTCGGTCCGCATAGGGGTGGGTAGCGTCGATGACCGCCAGAAAAGGGCGGGAACCCATCCACTCCGCCATCTCCGCTGTGTCCAGCCGTCCCACCCGCACGTCGGCGGCGCAGTCAGCCAACATCAGCGCGCCATAGTTTGTGGCAACACTGACCGCGACCCGGTAGCCACGCTGGGGCAGCAGACGGGCCAGCTCCGTTCCCTCGCTGGTGCCGCCGAAAATCAGCAGTTCGCCCTTCATCGCTGGAGATACCCCCGGGGCGTCACCAGCTTGTCGTCGATGATTTTCGTCTGGCTGCTGCCGATGTAAACGGTGGTAAACATATCCACCTCCGCATCCCGCAGCTGGGACAGAGGCAGCACCACCGCCCGCTCTCCCTCACGGCCAATGTTCTGCACATAACCGGAGGGGGTCTCCGGGGACCTGTGACGCAAAACGATGTCACAGGCCCGGCGCAGGTGGTCTCTCCTCCGGCGGCTGGCGGGGTTGTACAGGCAGAGGACAAAGTCCCCACGGGCGGCGCAGTCCAGCCGCTTTTCGATGACCTCTATGGGGGTCATCAGGTCAGAGAGGGAAATCACCGCAAAGTCGTGGTTTAGCGGCGCGCCCAGCACAGCGCTGCCACCGGTGGCCGCCGTCACACCGGGAACTACCTCAATTTCAATGGGCGGGTATTCTTCCGCCAGCTCATAGCACAGGGAGGCCATGCCGTACACGCCGGGGTCGCCGGAGCAAACCATGGCCACGGTCTGCTCTGCCGCCGCCTGGAGCGCCATTCGGCATCGCTCCTCCTCCCGGCGCATGGGGGTGGAGAGGGTGGGTTTCCCCGGGAAATCTGCCTTTACCAGGTCGATATAAGTGGTGTAGCCCACCAACAGGTCGCTCTCCGCCAGGGCTTCCCTGGCGCGGAGGGTCAAATCCCGGCCTCCGCCGGGGCCGAGGCCCACGATATAGAGCTTCATTCCTCCACCTCGAATCGCACAAAATACTCCCGCCGGGCCACCGCCACGGTGACGCCGTCACAGGCTGTTTTTTCCACCAGGAGGGGACCGCTCTCTGCCGCGAGACACGCCGCCCGGTCACAGACACTGCCCACGCCGGTGACGGAGCGGACAAAGGCAGAGCCGGAGAACGCCCCTTCCACTGCTGCCAATTCTTCCGCCGTGTAAAATCGACAGGGAACACCCAGTCGCTCCGCCAGACAGCGGATGCCATCATCCTCCCGTTTCAGGTCAATGGACGCCAGGCAGCACACGCTCCTCAGCGCCAGCCCCCGGCGGCGGAACAGGTCGAACACCACTTCTGTCACTTGTGGTTGCGGAAGATTTTTCTTACAGCCGATTCCCACCGCCAGCACTTTGGGGTGCAGCACCAGCGTTCCGGCGGGAAAGGTCGCATCCGTCCGACAGGTGACGGCGAAGCCGGGGGTGAGCGCCCCCTCCGTCACGCCCTCCGGCAGCGGGTCATGGGAAAACTCTGAGGTAAACCCCACTGGTTCCCCCGCCAATAACGCGGCGGAAATGGCCTTTGCCGCCGTCCGGTCTGTGATAGAGAAGCTCTGCGCCGCTGCCCACTCGTCCACGGCAAAGCGTCCGTTCACATCAGTGGCGGTGGAGATGACCGGTGTGGCTCCGATGATTTGCGCCACCTGTCGGGCCAGCCGGTTGGCACCGCCCACGTGACCGGAGAGGACGGGGACAACGAACTGCCCCGCTTCGTCCACGGCCAAAATTGCAGGGTCAGTGAATTTATCCTGCAAATACGGCGCAATAGCACGGACAGCAATCCCCACCGCCGAGACAAAAATGATGTCGTCCCCGGCGGCAAAATGCGCCTTCGTCCACTGAGAGAGGGAATGATACGTCTCCGTCCCCTCCCGGTGGAACTTGGGCAGCGTATAAACCTGTCCGCCCAGCGCAGACGCGATGCGGCAGGCCAGCGCCGTCCCCCGCTCTGTGAATGCGGTCAAAGCAAGGCTCACAGCTGCGCCTCCCGCCAACCGTGGCTGAAGGAGGGGTCGTAGAGCCGGGAACGGGCGCAGTCCCCCTCCAAAAAGCGACCCACCGTGATTAGCGCCGTCCGGCTGACGCCGTTTTTCTCGGCAGTCTCCGCCAGAGAACCCACTGTACAGTAAAATACCTTTTCATCTGGCCAGGTGGCCTTATAGACGATGGCGGCAGGGGTATCCGACGGATACCCTCCCGCCAGCAGCTCCTCCTGTACCTTCGGCATCAGTCCAGCGGAGAGGAACAGCACCATGGTCGCCTGATGGCGGGCCAAATCCCGCAGCTTTTCCCCCTCCGGGACAGGGGTTCGGCCCTCAGCGCGGGTGATAATCACCGTCTGAGAGACCTCTGGCAGGGTGTATTCCGCCCGGAGTGCCGCCGCCGCCCCGGAAAAAGCGGAGACGCCGGGTGTCACATCGTAGGGGATATTCAACCGCTCCAGAGCCTCCATCTGCTCCTGAATGGCCCCGTAGAGGGAGGGATCGCCCGTGTGAAGTCGAACTACTTCACAGTCATTCCCAACCTGTTCCATGACCGCCAGAACCTCCTCCAGCGTCATGTGGGCGGTGTTGTAAACCTGGCAGCCCACCTTTCTGCTCTCCAGCAGCGCCGGGTTCACCAGGGAACCGGCGTAAAGAATGACATCCGCCTCCGCCAGCAGCTTCGCGCCCCGGAGGGTGATTAAATCCGGTGCGCCAGGCCCTGCACCTACGAAATGAATCATGGTTCCCGTTCCCCCTTCCTGTGGAGAGCCAGCAGCTCCGCCGCGCCCTCTGTCTCGCCCAAAACACCGTGTTGGTTGGTGAACAGCACCGCCTCCACCCGCAGGGTCTCCCCTGCCCGGCGGCGGAGCTGGCGCGAAAGCGCGTCCATCACGCTGTCCATTGTCTCAGTCAGCAGACTGGCATCTCGCAACACTGAAATTGCAGCTTCTGTTGTGACAGCTTGCAAAATGGCGCGTACTGTCTCCTGCCCTGCACCGCATAGGGCGGCGTGGGCCGCCAGGGTCTCCATGCGGCAGTCCGCCACCCGGGAGTGGGTGTTCATCACCCCGGCGGCGCACTTCACCAGCTTGCCCAGGTGTCCCACCAGCAGGAGGGAACGGAACCCCTTTGCGGCAGCGTAATCCAGCGTATCTCCAATGTAGTTGGAACACTGGACGCTCTGCGACAGGTCCAGCCCCAAAACATCCCTGGCGAAGTCCGCCCCGTAGTTCCCCGGAGAGACCAACAGGTCGAGGGTCCCCTCTGCCCGGCGTACATCCAGCTCCGCATGGATGGAGGCCACCAGCGCCGCCTCGCTCATGGGCCGAACGATGCCGGAGGTCCCCAGCACCGACAGCCCGCCCTCGATGCCCAGCCGGGGGTTGAAGGTCTTTTTCGCCAATGCCCGTCCCTGGGGGATAGAGATGACCGCCCGCAGGCCGCAGGAGGCCCCCACCGCCTGAAGCGCCGACTCTAACTGTTCCGTTATCATTCGCCGGGGAACGCTATTGATGGCTGCCGCGCCAGGGGGTTGATCCAGGCCGGGCCGGGTCACTCGGCCTACGCCCTCTCCCCCGTCAATGGTCACGCCGGGAACCTCGGTGCGCTCCACCGTCGCCCAGACCAACACACCGTTGGTGATGTCCGGGTCGTCCCCGGCGTCCTTGCGAACGGCGCAGCGGGCGCAGCCCTCCAGCAGTCGGGCTTCCTCCACCTCCACCTCTACGGTGAGGCCGGAGGGAGTTTCCACCCGCAGGAGGTCGGGGGCCACGCCAGTCAGCAGCAACTCTGCCGCGCCACGGGCGGCGGCGGCGGCGCAGGTGCCGGTGGTGTAACCGCAGCGCAGACGCTGCCCGCCCACCTGTATGTAGTGTTCCAATTTCTGCACAGCAACGCCCCCTTCCCGCATGGTGGTGATACAACAGACATTATTATACCCAATTCTCTCCCTGCCCGCAAGAGGGTTTCCTAAAACAAACCGCCCCTCCCCGGCGGGTGGTCGCGGGAAGGGGCGGAAAGGTTTGCTTCTCAGCTCAAAAAGTCTTTCAGCTTTTTGGAGCGGCTGGGGTGGCGCAGCTTGCGCAGGGCCTTGGCCTCGATCTGGCGGATGCGCTCACGGGTGACGTGGAACTGCTTGCCCACTTCCTCCAAGGTGCGGGTACGGCCATCCTCAATGCCAAAGCGCAGCTTGAGCACCATCTCCTCTCTGGGGGTCAGGGTGGAGAGCACCTCCACCAGCTGCTCTTTCAGCAGGGTGAAGGACGCGGCCTCGGAGGGTTCGCTGGCGTCCTCGTCGGGGATGAAGTCGCCCAGATGGGAGTCCTCCTCCTCGCCAATAGGGGTCTCCAGCGACACCGGTTCCTGGGCGATTTTCAGAATCTCCCGGACCTTGTCCACCGGCATATTCATCTCCTCGGCGATCTCCTCCGGGGTGGGGTCGTGGCCCAGTTCCTGGAGCAGCTGCCGGGAGACGCGGATGACCTTGTTGATGGTCTCCACCATATGGACCGGGATGCGGATGGTACGGGCCTGGTCCGCAATGGCCCGGGTGATGGCCTGCCGGATCCACCAGGTCGCGTAGGTGGAGAACTTGTAGCCCTTGGTGTAGTCGAACTTTTCCGCCGCTTTCAGCAGGCCCAGGTTGCCCTCCTGAATCAGGTCCAGAAACAGCATCCCCCGGCCCACGTAGCGCTTGGCGATGGAGACCACCAGGCGCAGGTTGGCCTCAGACAGGCTCTGTTTGCACTGCTCACCCTTTTTGATGGTCTTTTCCAGCTCCGCCACCACATCGGGAGGCAACTCCTCGCCGTTCTTCTTGGCTTCATCCAGAATAGCCTGGGCTTCGAACCCGGCGCTCATGCCCTTGGCCAGCTCAGTCTCCTGTTCAGGTGTCAGCAGCGGCACCTTGCCGATCTCTTTCAGGTACATCCGCACCGGGTCGTCGATGCCGAAGTTGTCCACCAGCGTGTTGGGGTCTACCACCTCTTCCTCGGAGATGTCCTTGATTTCCTCTTCGGTGGGTTCGGCAGCGTCCACATCCACGATGTCCTCATCGGCCACCAGGTCAATGCTGGAATTTTCGCAGATCTCATAGAATTTATCCAACACCTCGCTGTCCAGATCCACCCCGTCCAGCTCCATCATTTCCGCCGCCGTCAGTCGGCCCTTCTTTTTGCCCCGCTCGATCAGCTCGTTGAGCTTGTCCGCACCGGGAACGCCGTCAGGGATGCGGTTGTTCTTGTCCTCAGCCTTGGGAGGCGCAATCTTTTTCTTTTCGCTCATTTTGGTTCCTCCATCGTTTTTCTTTGGATGACCGCCAATAGGTCGCTGTCATCGGCGACCTGGCGCTTGACACATTCACTCTGAATGGTTTTGATGTAATCAGCCAGCGCCCGTTCGTTGTTGGCGCGGGTCTGGGGTTGCTGCATGATTTTGGTCAGGTGGCTGATCTCCTCCGGGGCCAGCAGCGCGGTCAGGTTGTCCAGTGTGCTGCTTTTGCCCTCCTGCCACCGCTCCCGCAGGATGCCGTAGACCCGGCCCAGCAGGTCTGAGGAGAACTGTTCCGGGCTGAGGTCGTCCGCCAGGGCCAGCAGATCGCCGTCCACCAGCACCAGGGCGATAACGCCCTCCTCCGCCATGGCGGAGCGCATATTCTGGTAGCGGAGCTTACGCTCCTCCGGCTGGAGGTTGGCGGTGGGGGTCATGGCCCGCCGCTCCTCCCGGCGGCGCTGCTGCCAGCTGGAGCGTTTGCGCTGCCGTGTCACCTCGTCGTCCATGGCCTTCCGGTCCACCCCGGCGGCGGCGGCGGCCCGTCCGCCGTAAATCTCCCGCTCCACTGGGCTGGAGAGCTGGGCAATCAGCCGGGCGGCCTCCTGGAGGTACTCCACCTTCTGGCTGTCCTCGGTCAGGTCGTACTTCTTTTGAATCTGGAGCAGCCGGTACTCCACCTGACCCTCCGAGCCGTCCAGCAGCTTCTGGAAGGCGGCCCGGCCATATTTTTTGATGAACTCATCCGGGTCCTTGGCCCCGGTGACGTTCAGCACCCGGACCTCCAGCCCCACCCGGCTCAGGATGCCGATGGCCCGCTGCGCCGCAGCCACGCCTGCCGCGTCGCCGTCGTAGGCCAGCACCACCTCTTTGGTGTATTTGGCCATCAGTCGGGCGTGGTCCTCGGTCAGGGAGGTGCCCAGGGAGGCCACTGCGCAGTCAAACCCGCCCTGGTGGAGGGAGATGGTGTCCATATACCCCTCGGTCAGAATCAGCCGCCCCGCCTTGGACTTTTTGGCGATGTTCATGGCAAAGAGGTTCTTGCTCTTGTTGTAGACAGGGGTGTCCGGCGAGTTCAGGTATTTTGGCTTGGTGTCGTCCAGCACCCGGCCCCCGAAGCCGATGACGTTGCCCCGCAGGTCGATAATGGGGAAGATGACCCGGCCCCGAAACCGGTCGTAGATATTGCCCTTTTGGTTTGCCACCACAAGCCCCGCGTCCAGCAGGTCTTTTTTGCTGTACCCCTTCTCTCCCATGGCCTTGATGAGGGCGTCCCACTGGTTGAAGGCGTAGCCCATGCCGAAGTTGGTGATGGTCCGTCGGGAAAGCCCCCGGTCAGACAGGTAGCGCTGGGCGTTCTCCGCCTGGGGGCTGCTCAGGTTCTGGTTGAAGTATCGCGCCGCCTCCCGGTTCAGGGCGTAAAGCCGCTCCCGCTGCTTCTGGCGGCCCCGGTCCTCGTCGGCTTCGGGCATTTGCAGCCCCGCGCGCTGGGCCAAAATCGCCACCGCGTCCACAAAACCGGCGCCTTCCTCCTCCATGACGAAGCTGATGGCTCCGCCTCCCTTGTGACAGCCGAAGCAGTAGTACATTTGCTTGTCCGGGGAGATGCAGAAGGAGGGAGTCTTTTCGCTGTGGAAGGGGCAACAGGCCCAGTACCGGCTGCCTTTCTTTTGCAGCTGGACATAGCTGGAGACCAGATCAACGATGTCGGTGCGGGCGTTGACCTCGTCCAAAAACGAGTCTGGAATTGCCATCGTTTCCCCTCCTCTCCAAACCGTGCGCCGCAAGGTGAGACCGGGCGGCAAAAACGCCAGATTTCCCCTTGACAAATGGGATTTTACCCTTCTAGTTTAATAATACGCAAACAAAGGCGAAAATTCCTCTTTTCTGCGGAAGAATTTTGTTAAATTTTTGTGAACGGACAGAAAGAGGAAACGCCCGCCCGTCAAACGGCGCATTTCCTCTTTCTGCATATGATATTTTCAGAAACAGAGCCTTAGAACCCCAGCGCGGCGCTGGCCAGCTGGAAGTAGATGAGCAGCGACACCGCGTCCACCAGGGTGGTGATGAAGGGAGAGGCCATCACTGCCGGGTCGAAGCCCAGCCGGTCAGCCAGCATGGGCAGGGTACAACCAATGCACTTGGCGCAGATGATGGTCAGCATCAGCGTGGCGCAGACCACCGCGTCCACCATCAGGGTGATCCCCTCCCGGCCCATGAGCATTTTGTCCACCACAAGAATCTTGACGAAGTTGACACAGGCCAAGGTGAAACCGCACAGCACCGCCACGCGAATTTCCTTCCAGATGACCCGAAACAGGTCGTCAAACTCAATTTCCTTCAGGGACAGACCGCGGATGACCGACACCGACGCCTGGGAGCCGGAGTTGCCGCCGGTGTCCATCAGCATGGGGATGAAGCCGGTCAGCACCGTACAGACCGCCAGCGCATCCTCGAAGCTGTCGATGATGGCCCCGGTGAAGGTGGCGGAGATCATCAGCAGCATCAGCCAGGGGATACGGGCTTTCCAGGTGTCAAACACGCTGGTTTTCAGGTAGGCCCGCTCCGAGGGCAGCATAGCCGCCATCTTTTCCATGTCCTCCGTGGCCTCTTGCTGCATAACGTCCACTGCGTCGTCCACGGTGATGAGGCCCACCAGACGGTCCTCGGTGTCCACCACCGCCAGAGAGAGCAGGTCGTACTTTTTCATCAGGTTGGCGGCGTCTTCCTGGTCGTCAGTGGTGACGCAGCTGATGACGTTCACGTCCATCAGCTCCTCGATGGGAACCTCGTAGCCGTGCATCAGCAGGTCCTTCACCGTGACCACGCCCTCCAGGTGCCGCTCCGCGTCGGTGACATAAAGGACGTAAATGGTCTCCTTATCCTGCCCGTGAGCGCGGATATAGTCGAAGGACTGGCTGACCGTCATCCCCCGTTTCAGGGAGATGTATTCCGCCGTCATAATGCTCCCGGCGGAGTTTTCCGGGTAGTTCAAAAACTGGTTGATGGTTTTGCGGGTCTCCGGGGTGGCGTTTTCCAGCACCCGGCGGACCACAGAGGCGGGGAGCTCTTCCAGCATGTCCACCACGTCGTCCATGTAGAGGTCCTCTACGATGGTCTGTAACTCCTTGTCCGTGATGGCCAGGATGATCTCCTTTTGAATTTCCACCGGCAGGAACGCGAACACGTCCGATGCCGTGGACTTGGGGAGCATTCGGAACACCAAAACGGACTGCTGCATGGGCAGCTCCTCCAGGAACTCCGCCACGTCCGCCTCATTCATCCGTTCCAGCAGGAATTTCAGCTTGCGAAACTCCTTGTCCTTGACAAGCTCTTTCAGCTCCTCCATGTTGATTTCGATGTTCATTGGGAACTACCTCCTTCTTACTAGTAAGTCGGGAGGCAGAACTGCGCACTACACTCGCAGAACCGACGGTCTCACAGGAGGGTGAGACCGGTGGATAACAGGGACCCATAAGGGCACCGGAGCGTCATTGCCATCAGCTCTGCGACTTCGACCGCCTGCGTCCATTCCTGTCTCATCTCCTTTCATACTCATCGTCTGGAAAAGGCGCAAAAATACCGGGGACGTTTTATCCCCTATGGTATTTTACTCGTTTCCCGAAGAAATTGCAACCACAAAAAACGGAAATTTCTAAAGTCATCATCCACCCAGTCAAGGTCTGCCTTGCCTGCCCCCGCTGAGCCGTGTTATACTGTGGTATCTCAACCATTCAGAGGAGGCCATTATGGATCGGCAGACCATTTTTCAGTATGTGAAACAGCAGTACGGAACGGAACCGGAATATTTGTGGCTGAAATATCCTTCCTACGCCGTTTTGCGCCGCCAGGACAACCAGAAATGGTATGGCATTGTGATGGATGTTCCGCGAGAGAAGCTGGGCTTGCCGGGCACAGATGTCGTGGACATTCTGGACGTGAAGTGTGAGCCGATGTTTGCCGACCTGCTGCGGCAGTCCCCCGGTTTCTTCCCCGGCTATCACATGAATAAGAAAACCTGGATCAGTATCCTGCTGGACGGCACAGTATCGGACGAGCGCATTTTCGATTTGTTGGATGCCAGTTTTCAGGCGACGGCAGACAAACGGAAACAAGCAAAGTAAGGTATCTCTTCCCTGTTCTTTCGGAAATTCTGCACAAAGACGCAAAGATTTTACCGGATTTTTTGTAAAAGTTCGCTTGCGAACAGAAATTGTCTCATGTATAATAATACATAAGAGAGCGCTGCTCCTATGCGGCGCAACAGGCATGACGCGATGAAAGGAGCGTTTTATGGCAGAGTTTATCAAAATCCAGGCCGAGGGCCTGCCCGCCCTGCGGGAGGGCAACCCCATGATGATGTCCTACAACGTGGAGTTTGCCGAGGTCACCGGCGGCACCTTCTGGAAGGCATACACCCCCGGCCAGATCGCAGGCACTGAGGAATTTCACGTGGAACCCACCGAGGACGGCATTGCCGCCATGTATAAGGACCTGATGCAGGTCTATCCCCCCATCGACCTTTACAACGAAAAGCTCCGCGCCCTGGCCAAAGAGCTGGGCACTGCGTGGGTGCGTGTCTCCGGCACCTGGTCCACTAAGACTTATTACGATTTCGACGGCACCACCAACGGCCAGGTCCCTGAGGGCTACCTGAACGTGCTGACCAAAGAGCAGTGGATCGGTGTGCTGGACTTCGTCAAGGCCATCGGCGCCAAGCTGATCATCTCTGTGGCCAACTGCCCCGGCCTGCACAGCGCCCACGAGCCATGGCCCCCCACCGAGGCGGAGAAGATTTTTAGCCTCAGCGCGGAATACGGCGTGCCCATCAACGCGGCGGAGTTTACCAACGAACCCAACATGATGGAAGACACCGGCTTCCCTCCCGGATACACCCCCGCCGACTACCGCCGGGACCAGGACCTGTTCTTCCAGTGGCTGGATGAGAACTATCCCGACTGCATCAAGGTCGGTCCCAGCTCCACCGGCGGCGACAACCTGACCTTTGGCCGGAAGTCCGGCGGCGGCATCGAGCAGCTCGCCAGCGAGACCTGCAACTGCGCCGACCTGATGGAAGGCACCAAGGTGCCGCTGGATGTGTTCAGCTATCACTACTACAACGGCGTCTCTGACCGGCTGGCCTCCGTCATGCCCTCCGCCCACTGGCAGCCCGACGAGGCTCTGTGCGAGGAATATCTGGACACTGCCGCCAACTTCGCCCGCACTTACGCCCCCATGCGGGACAAGTATGTCCCCGGCGCGGAGATGTGGGTCACGGAATCCGGCGACGCCGGCGGCGGCGGCGACGCCTGGGCCTCCACCTTCCTGGATGTCTTCCGCACCCTGAACGAGCTGGGCAGCTTCTCCACCGTGACCAGCGGCGTCATCTTCCACAACACCCTGGCCTCCTCCGACTACGGCTTCCTGGCCCGTCAGGTCTTTGACCCCCGGCCCAACTATTTCGCCGTGTTGCTGTGGAACCGCCTGATGGGTACCACCGTCTACGACACCGGCGAGCCGGTGCGGGAGGGCGCTCACGTCTTCGCACACAGCCGCAAGGACGGCAAGCCTGGCGTGGTCTATCTGGTCATCAACACCTCCACCACCGAGGCTACCACCGCCGAGCTGCCCAAGGACGCCCAGCGCTACACCCTGGAAGGGCTGGACGGCAAGCTCCGCGCCACAGTGATGGCCCTGAACGGCCAGCCGCTGGTGCTGGGCGAGGGCAACAGCCTGCCCGCTATGGAGCCTGTGGCCCAGAGCGCCGGCCCCATCACCTTCGCTCCCGCCACCTGCACCTTCCTGGTGCTGTAAGAGGTTTCGTTAGCGCGAAGTACAGTATATAACCAACAGACGAGGTTCGGCGCCTTTCGGGGTCCCGGGCCTCGTTTTCTGCTATTGGGCTGGTCTATTTCCTGTTTTACTGCATAGTGTATCCCAGACGAACAGAGGGAGGCGCGCTATGGAACAAATCAAGAAACGGATCCCCATTGCGGAACTCAAACGCTGTCTGCTGCCTTTTGGTGTGGCGCTGGTGCTTGGGATAGGGTTACACGGGCTGTTTGGCCTCTGGCCCAGCATTTTGACGGAGTTTCTCTCTCCGGTGAACGAGAGCATCTGGGAACACGTCAAGCTCCTCTTTTGGCCCCTGCTGCTGGTGGAGTTCGCTTTTTACTCCAAAGAGCGGCGCGCTGGGGGCCTGGTCGCCATCCTGCTGTGCTGCGCGGGGATGCTGGTGGTGGCGTGGAGCTACCATGTGGTGCTGGGCGGGCGGCTGCTGGCGGTGGATTTGCTGCTATTCGTGTTGTCCATCGCCGCCTACTTTCCCCTGCGGCGGCGGCTGCCCGTCCCCCGGAGCAGTCTCTCCCTGCTGGCGGGGCTGTACATTCTGGCCATTGGCGTGCTGCTGGCTTTCACCCTGACTCCGCCCAGAGGGACGTTGTTCAACGACCCAAGTCTGGCGGATGCGTGGGTACATTTGACCTGTTGACAGACAAAATACTTTGAAAACGTCTTGTGTTTTCCTTTTTCCGATGGTATAATATCTTGAATTTGAACGAGCGGTCCTACGGGACCCCATGGAGGCGGAACAATGGAAATCAAGGTCGTCAAACAGGTCATGGAGTGGAACGAGGATGTCAGCCAGTCGGTCAAGGACCTGCTGTCCCAGAAACAGGTCTGTCTGGTCAACGTGATGGGGTCTCCCGGCGCGGGGAAAACCAACCTGATCATGGGCCTCATCCGGGCGCTGTCTCCCCGCTACCGGGTGGGCGTCATCGAGGGCGACATCGCCGGGCAGATCGACGCGGAAACCATGCAGGGCATGGGCGTCCCCTGCGTCCAGCTCCAGACCCAGGGGGCCTGCC
Organism: Oscillospiraceae bacterium Zagget6; assembly: GCA_001941075.1. Lineage (GTDB taxonomy): Bacteria > Bacillota > Clostridia > Oscillospirales > Oscillospiraceae > Onthomonas. Next base: position 45,950 of record MSHH01000074.1, read on the forward strand.
ACATCGAGGCCATGTCCATCCAGAACATCCTGCCCCTGTTCTCTCTGGACGATTTGGACGTGATTTTCGTGGAAAACATCGGCAATCTGGTCTGTCCCGCCGAGTTCAACATTGGCGAGGACTTCCGGGTGGCGGTGCTGTCCATCCCGGAGGGAGACGACAAGGTGGAGAAATACCCCCTGATGTTTGCCACCTGCGACGGTCTGGTGCTGCACAAGTACGATATGCTCCCCTATTTCGACTTCGACCCCCAGCGGGTGACGGACAACGCCAAGGGCGTGAACCCCAACGTCCGGGTGTTCCCGGTGTCCTCGCGCACCGGCGAGGGCATGGAGCCGTTCGTGGCCTGGCTGACGGGCAAGGTGGAGGAAAAGCTGGGGAAAGCGTGATAGTGGCCAGTGATTAGTGGTTAGTAGCCAGAATGAAACAGCCAAATGCGAAAAATGCGAGCCATACCCAGCGGAGGTGCATGGGTATGGCTCGTTTTATGTTGGTCTGGCGATTCTCTTTTGTACTACAGACACCCTTCCTATATTGACCGCCCCTCTTGCCGCCCCTGAAAGGGGAGGTGGCACGGCGTAAGCCGTGACGGAGGGGTTTCACCTTAAATCTCGTAGGTCCAATATTCACTTTGGTCAGTGACACAGAACTCGTCCGGCTTATACAGCAGCTCCGGGGTGCGGATGCTGACCCGCGTATGGGGCGGGACCGACTGGGTGATAAAGGCGTTGCCGCCGATGACGCAGCCCTTTCCGATGACCGTCTCGCCCCCCAGGATGGAGGCGTTGGAGTAGATGGTCACGTCGTCCTCAATGGTGGGGTGGCGCTTGACGTTGCGCAGGCCCTGCCCCGCCCGTGTGGACAGGCCGCCCAGGGTGACGCCTTGGTAAATCTTCACCCGGTCGCCGATGGTGGTGGTCTCCCCGATGACCACGCCGGTGCCGTGGTCGATGAAGAAGTAACGCCCGATGGTGGCTCCAGGGTGGATGTCGATGCCGGTCTGACCGTGGGCGTGCTCCGTCATGATGCGGGGGATCAGCGGCACCTTCAGCAGGTGCAGCTCGTGGGCCAGCCGGTTGACCATGATGGCGTAGAAGCCGGGGTAGGAGAAGATGATCTCGTCGGTGTTGAAGGCGGCGGGGTCTCCCTCGAAGCCCGCCTGAATGTCCATTTTCAGGTAGTCCCGCAGCCGGGGCAGGGTGTCTAAAAACTGCTCCGTCAGCCCAGCCGCCACCTGCTTCCGCTCCCGCTTGGGCAGGTCGGCGTATTCCTCGCTGTGGAGCAGGGCCAGGGTGATCTGGTCGGTCAGGTCGGAGTAAACCTCCTCCACCAGCCCGCCCAGCTCGTATTTGACGGCAAACTCGCTGACCTTTTTTCTGCCAAAGTGGGCAGGAAAGAGGATGATTTGCAGCTTTTCCAGAATCCCGATGATGACGCGCTTGTCGGGCTGCAAGTGGATGGACAAATTTTTCAGCCGATGCTCCTGCTCCGCGTCGGCCACGATATAGTCCACAATGCCTTTGATTTTGGACTCCATATCCGTGGACATAGGAACGACCTCCCCTGAATGGAAAGGAGCCGTCACGCGGCTCCCCTTCCCGTGTTCTTTGCTGTTGTTACGATTATAGGCGGTTTTCCGCGTTTTGTCAACTGGTTTTACAAGTAGGTTAGTGGGTAATTGCCATTTTGTTTGGCCGCCGCCCCATAAAACGGCATTTTCAGGTGGACAAACCCGCCGCAGGGATGATACAATAGAGCGCAGAATACGAAATCACAGGAGGGAACGCCCATGCGCGTTATGGCCATTGACTACGGGGACGCCCGAACAGGGGTCGCCGTCTCCGACCCCACAGGGCTGCTGGCCGGTTACACCACCGTCATTGCCAGCCGCAAGCAGGAGGTGGTGGTGGAGCAGCTGCTGAATCTCGTCTCGGAGCATCAGGTGGACGAGCTGGTGTTGGGCTACCCCAAAAACATGAACGACACCCTCGGAGAGCGCGCCGCCAAAAGCGAGGCGCTGGCCGCCATCCTGCGGGAGCGGACGGGCCTGCCCCTGACCCTGTGGGACGAACGGCTGACCACCGTGGATGCCCACCGCATTTTGTCGGAAAACGGACGGCGGGGCAAAAAGCGGAAGCAGACGGTGGACGCGGTGGCGGCCACGCTGATTTTAGAGGGCTATCTGGGACACAAGCGCAACCAGAGAGAACGGGAGGAAACCCAATTATGATGCTGGATACAAATAACAACCGGGTCCTGCTGAACCTGGAGGACCCGATGGGCAACGTGCAGACCTATGAGCTGCTGGACATGGTGGAGTACAACCGGGAGGCTTTCGGTATCTTCCTGCCCGCCGACGACCACGAGGGAGATGTGGCCATCCTCCGGCTGGTGGGCAAGGACGACCAGAAGGCGGAGTGCTACGCCCCGGTCAACGATGAGGATTTGGAGCAGGCGGTCTTTGACCTGTTCCAAATCAAGAACCTGGACGCCTTTGACTTCGGCGGGGCCAGCTTCGAGCTGTAAGGAGTAAACCGATGAAACGCAGCGAAATCAACCTGGCCCTCCGGGAGATGGAGGCTATGTGTGCGCGGGAGCACTGTTATCTCCCGCCCTTTTGCCACTTTACCCCGGAGGAGTGGCTGGAAAAGGGCCACGAATACGACGAAGTCCGGGACTGTATGCTGGGCTGGGACATCACCGACTACGGCAGCGGCGACTTCGACAAAATCGGCTTCTCCCTCATCACCATCCGCAACGGCAACCGCTCCATGCCAGAGCGTTACCCCAAGGTCTACGCGGAAAAACTGCTCTACCTGAAAGAAGGGCAGTATTCCCTGAACCACTTCCACTGGTACAAGACCGAGGACATCATCAACCGGGGCGGCGGCAATGTCCTCATCCGGGTGTACAACTCCCTCCCCGGCGAAGAAATCGACTACCACAGCCCGGTGACCGTCCACTGTGACGGGCGGACGTTTACCGTTCCCGCCGGAACGCAAATCAAACTGACGCCCGGCGAGAGCATCCACATCCAGCAGCGGCTGTACCACGACTTTTCTGTGGAGCCGGGGACGGGGCCTGTGTTGCTGGGCGAGGTCAGCCAGTGCAACGACGACAACACCGACAACCGCTTCAACCCGCCCGCCGGACGGTTCCCCGCCATTGAGGAGGACGAACCGCCCTACCGGTTGCTGTGCAGCGAGTATCCGCCCGCACCTTAGCCTGCCCTTCGGCTTAAAATGCGCGATTCTATCGCATCGTAGCGGCGGTTGAGCAGCTTCCAGATGATACCGCTGCCCACGAACCCCACCAGGCACCCGGCCAGCACGTCTGTGGGATAATGGACCCCTACATAGAGCCGGGAGAAGGCCATCAGCGCCGCCAGCGCCATTGTCACCCACCGCAGCCAGCGGAACCGCTTCCCTTTCAGGCCCATCCAGTAGGTGTGGGCCGCCGCGAAGGAAGAACAGGCGTGGCCCGAGGGGAAGGAGTACGAGGTGGGCTGCTCCACCAGGGTGGTCAGTCCCTCGATGACCCAAAAGGGCCGGGACCGCTGCACCAGCTCCTTCAAAATCAGATCGTTGAAGATGTAGCACAGTAGCAGGGACAGCAGCGCCATCCACCCCGCCTTGCGGGTGTCGGGCCGGAACAGGAGCAGCACGGAGAGAATGATCCACATGGTCCCGCAGCCGCCGAAGATGGTCAGTGGGATCAGAAACAGAGACAGCGGGGCGCAGCGCAGATGCTCCTGCAAAAAGAGCAGAACTCCCCCGTCCAACTGTTGAAGCAAAGCGAACATACACGACCTCCTGTAAAACAACTGCTGTCATGATGCAACAGGGCAGCCCCCCTGTCTATTCCAATTTGCTTTTCGTTTACAAAAAATTTACCGGCATTGCGAGGTGCTGTTCTATGGCTCAAATCATCTGTGTCTCCCATCTTCCCTGGGGCGAGGGGCCAAACCGGATCGGGAATCTGGTGCGGTGGCTCCCCCAGGCGGAGGTGCTGTTTTTTGAGCCTGCTCAGTCCCGCTTTTCCAGCCTGCGCCGCCCCAGGGAGGGCGGCAGGGTGGCGGAGCAGGTGCTGGCCTTCACCCTGCCCGCCAGCGTCCCCGCCAACGAGGAGGCCCCCGCCCGTATCGCCAGGCGGAGCCGACAAAACGCCGCCTTTATTCGCCAGTGCATGGAGGAGCAGGGCTTTGACCGCTCGGTGCTGTGGCTCCGCTGCCCCGACCAGGTGGAGTTGGCCTACCTGCTGCCGGAGTGCGGCGGGCTGGTCTACGACTGTGACCAGAACTGGTCCCAGTTTCCCCCTGAGTGGGAGGCGACGCTGGCTGGAGAGGCAGACGTGGTCTTTGCCGCCTCGGAGCAGTTGCAGGACCGGCTGATTCAGTACAGTGACAACGTGGCCCTGCTGCCCAACGGCGTGGACTACCCGCTGTTCTCCCAGGCCGCCGCCGTATATCCCTCCGCCCCGGCGGACCTGTCCCGCGTCCCTCAACCCATCTTCGGCTATCTGGGCCGGGTGGACGACTTTACCCAGCTTGGCCCCGCGTATCAGGCGGCACTGGCCCACCCGGAATGGAGCTTCGTCTTTGCTGGACCGGTCTCCCGGCAGAACCCCGGCTATTCTGCCATGCGCAAGCAGAAAAACGTGTTCTTCCTGGGGGAGAAGTCTCTCCCCTCCCTGCCCCGGTATCTGGCAGGGTTTGACGTGTGCTTTACCCTGCTGGACGAGCGAGGCCCTGCGCCGCCTCTGGCCTCGGAGCAGCTCTATCAGTACCTGGCCTCCGGCAAGCCCATTGTGACCATGCTCTCCGGGGACAATGAACCTTTCTATGCCGACGTGGTGTACACCGCCCATTTCGACATCGAATTTGTCAGCGCTTGCACTCTGGCCCTGGAGGAGGACGGCGACGCCTTCGCCCGGCGGCGCACCGCCTACGCCGCCGCCGCCGACTGGCGAGTGCGGGGACGCTACCTGGCTCAGATGTTCGACGCCAACGGATTTTGACGGTGCGCTTTCCCCTTCTCCCCTGTCCGTTCGCTTACATTCAAGCGAAACGCTCAACAAGACCGCCGTTTTTTCAGCGGCGGTTGTTCAAGCGTACAAAGTTGAACAAAGCCCCCTCTCTCCCCTTGAAAAGCCGCTGTTTTTGGGATAAACTATCATTATTCAAGGGTGGGGAGGGATTGTTCTATGGCGGATGTGCAGCGCAGCGGACGCATTGTCGGCGTGGTGTCTGTCCGTTTCCTCTTTCCCTTCTATCAGTCTATCCTATGAACCAAAGCAGGCAGATGTTCCACTCTGCTTGCTTTTTTTCGGTGAGACGTGCGAGCATTGCTGCGCCGTCTCCCCTCTCCCCTTTACAACAATCGCTCAGGAGGTTTTTTCAATGAAAAAAGTTGCTGTGATTATGGGGTCCGACAGCGACCTTCCCGTCATGAAGGACGCTGTGGACAAGCTGAAACAGTTTGGCATCCCCTATGAAGTCCATGTGATTTCCGCCCACCGCACCCCCGCTGCGGCGGAGCAGTTCGCCTCCACCGCCGCCGAAAAGGGCTTCGGCGTCATCATCGCCGGGGCGGGCAAGGCCGCCCACCTGGGCGGGGTGCTGGCCGCGTACACCACCCTCCCCGTCATCGGCGTCCCCATCAAGACCTCTATGATGGGCGGGCTGGACAGTCTGCTCTCCATCGTCCAAATGCCCTCCGGCATCCCCGTGGCCACGGTGGGGGTCAACGGCGCAGCCAACGCTGGTATCCTGGCCGCTCAGATGCTGGCCCTGGAGGAACCCTCCCTGGTCCAGAAGCTGGCCGACTTCAAGGCGGAGATGGCCCGGCAGGTGGCTGAAAAGGACGCAAAGCTCCAGGCTACGGAAATTTGAATCCAAGCATAGCGTATCCCAACTTTTTGATTTTGGAAAGGAACGATTCATCATGGAAAAACTGGAACAGCTCTACGAAGGCAAGGCCAAAAAGGTATTCGCCACCGACGACCCCAACGTGGTCATCGTGGACTATAAGGACGACGCCACCGCGTTCAACGGCCTGAAAAAGGGCACCATCGTGGGCAAGGGCGTCATCAACAACAAGATGTCCAACTTTATGATGCAAAAGCTGGAGGCCGAGGCCGGTGTGCCCACCCACTTCATCCAGCAGCTCTCCGACCGGGAGACCGCCGTGAAGAAGGTCTCCATCGTCCCGCTGGAGGTCATCGTCCGCAACATCTCCGCCGGTTCCTTCGCCAAGCACTACGGCGTTCGGGAGGGCATTGTCTTTGACGAGCCCACCATCGAGTTCTCCTACAAGAATGACGACCTGGGCGATCCCCTGCTCAACGCCTATCACGCCGTAGCGCTGAAGCTGGTCACCTGGGACGAGGTCAACCTCATCAAGGACTACACCTTTAAAATCAACGCTTTCCTGAAGTCCTATCTGAAGGGCATCGGCATCGACCTGGTGGACTTCAAGATCGAGTTCGGCAAGACCGCTGACGGCCAAATCGTCCTGGCCGACGAAATCAGCCCCGACACCTGCCGTCTTTGGGACGAGAACACCCACGAGAAGCTGGACAAGGACCGCTTCCGCCGGGATATGGGCAATGTGGAGGACGCCTACCAGGAGGTCATGCGCCGCCTGATGGGGGAGGCATGACCAGCCGGTCCCCGCTTTCGCTCCGTTTGGGAGGAACCATGAACCACAACGCCATTTTACCTGAAAATTCCGATAAACTGCACGAGGAGTGCGGCGTGTTCGGCATCATCAAGGCCCAGGCGCCGGGAGAACCTGCGGGCAGCGACCCCAGCTTCTCCCGGGACCCGGCCTTTGACACGTACAACGCCCTTTACGCCCTCCAGCACCGGGGGCAGGAGTCCTGCGGCATCGCCGCCTGTTCCGCCAACGGCATTTTGAGCCTGCGCAAGGGCAAGGGGCTGGTGCCGGAGGTGTTCGCCAGCCGGGACCTGCAAAAAATGGCCGGGGCCACCGCCGCCATCGGCCACGTTCGCCATGCCAATGACCTGATGGACGCCAACCCCAACAATGCCCAGCCCATCGTGGCTCACCACGCCTCCGGCTCCATCGCCCTGTGCTACAACGGCAAGCTGGTCAACAGCGCCGCTCTGAAAACCGAAATGGAGAGCCGGGGCGCCATCTTCCAGACCACCAACGACGCGGAGATCATCACCAACCTCATCGTCCGGGAGCATCTGCGCACCAACACCCTGGAAGACGCAGTGCTCAACGCCATGGAGTATATGATCGGCGCGTTTTCCATCGTGATGATGGACCGGGATACCCTTATCGCCGCACGGGACCCCAACGGCATCCGGCCCCTCTGCGTGGGCAAGGTGGGAGACTGCTATGTGTTCTCCTCCGAGTCCTGCGCCATCCAGTCCCTGGGCGGCACCCTCATCCGGGACATTGCGCCGGGGGAGGTTGCTGTTGTGCATCACGGCCAGCTGAAAAGCTATCAGTGCGCTGTGCGCCACGCCAAGTCCGCCCTGTGCATGTTCGAGCTGATCTACTTCGCCCGGCAGGACTCCGTCATCGACGGCGCGCCAGTGGGCGTGGTCCGGGAGGAAGCGGGGCGCTGTCTGGCCCGGTATTCCAACACCGAGGCCGATTTGGTGGTGGGCGTCCCCGACAGCGGCATTGTGGCCGCCATGGGCTACGCCAAGGAGTCCGGCATCCCCTACGGCATGGGGCTGATGAAAAACCGCTACATTCAGCGGACGTTCATCCAGAGCCGCAAAATCCAGCGGCAGAAATCGATCCGCATCAAGCTCAACGCCATGAGCGCCGTGGTC
>MSHH01000075.1:0-88157 GCA_001941075.1 Oscillospiraceae bacterium Zagget6
CCGGAACCTGCCGAATCTGACGCGGCCCATTCTGGCCCGGCTGGTGGAGCGAGTTTTGGTCTACGAGGGCGGCAGAATGAAGATTTGCTTTCGGGAGTCCAACGCGATAGCGACGACCCTGGAAACCTACGGATACGAGGGGAGGGTGGACAAGGATGACAGGAAAGCGGTCTAAGCGGACGGCGGTGTACCTGGCCCCCGCCGCCTACGGCGAGGCAGTGGATCTGGAACAGGCCCTTGCCTCTTGTCAGGACTACATTGCCCGTGCCGACGGCCTGCGGCTGACCCGCATCTACCGGGATGAACAGGTCACAGTCACAGGACGCACAGCCGGAACGGGTGGGGCGCGGCGAACGCCCCTGTCTGCGGCGGGAAACGACGCCTGGAAGCGGCTGTTGGTGGACGTCGAAACCTCAGCGGTGGAGGCTGTGGTCCTCTACGCTGCGCGGACTGTCGCGCCCTCGTTCTCCGGTCTGAAGCATATGGTACAGGAATTTTTTCTGCCCTGCGGCGTCCGCTTTGTGGATGTAGAGGGCGGGTTTGACACGGCGGCGGATGAAATAACGGCGGACGACTATTGTAAAGCCCGCACCCGCGAATACCGCTGCACAGTCCGGCGGGCAAAGGATAACGAAACGGCGGCGAAGTCATGGGCAGACGGAACCAGATAGCCCGCTCCACCCGGCGCTACCTGAAACGGAAGGCGACGACAGAGTGGAAAACCGCCCTTTACGCCCGGCTGTCCGATGAGAACAACGGCAAGGAGGACGCCCGGTCTCTGCAAAACCAAATTCGCTATCTGGAGGAGTACGTGAAAAAACATCCCGACCTGACGCTCATTGACCGGTATGTGGACAACGGCAGAAGCGGCATGAGCTTTGAGCGGCCCCAGTTCCAGCGGATGATGGAGGACGTGAAAAGTGGGAAGATCAACTGCATTGTAGTCAAAGACCTGTCCCGGTTCGGCAGAAATCACATCGAGGCGGGTTATTATCTGGAGAAGATTTTCCCCCAGCTGGATGTGCGTTTTCTCTCCGTCAACGACGGCTTTGACAGTATGGACGCGGCCCAAACCGACGGCGTGTTGGTGCCGCTGAAAAACATCCTCAACGAGATGTACGCCAGAGACACCCAGCGGAAGGTGCTTTCGACGCTCCGGGCCAGGGAACGCTGCGGAGAACGGGCCTTTGGCCGGGTCCCCTACGGCTACCGGTGCGACCCGGTGTGCGGCTATCACCTGCTCCCCGACCCAGCGACGGCGGACTATGTGCGGCTGATTTTTCGCCTCCGGGCTGAGGGGCTTGGCTGTACCGCCATTGCCCAACAGCTCAACCAGCTGGGTGCGCCCACGCCTGCCCACAAAACCGGCGGCGGGCGGTGGGATTATGCCAGCGTTTTGCACATCCTCAAAAACCGCACCTACACGGGGGCGACCATCTACAACACCTGCGGGCAGGGAGAATACCGGGTCCTCCCGGACACCCATGAGGCGCTGGTGGAGAGCGAAACCTTCGAGACCATCTGCGTCGAGCTGGAGGCGGCAGGCAAAAAGAAGGCGGCGGCCCTGCAAAAAGGGGCGGCGCGGGCGGAGCAGTTCCCCAACGTCTTACAGGGACTGTTTTACTGCGGCCACTGCGGGCGCGCCATGCTCTATGACCGGACGGGCAACACCGGGGTGCTGCGGGAGTTTCGCTACCGTTGCAGCGGCTACAGCCGCTTCCGCCGGGACGACCCGGACGCGCCGCCCTGTGCGGTGAAACTGACAAGCGTACCGGAGCAGGTGGTTTACAAATACCTGTTGGACCAAATACGGCGGCAGCTGCGGGCGGGGCTGGCCCTGGAAAGGCTGGAGCAACAGGCAGAGACCGACGGGGAAGCCCCCCGGCAGAAAAGAACCACCCTACAGCAGCCCCAAACCGTTCAGCAGCAGCTTGCAGCCCTGGACCACGGCGAAAGCGCCAGTTCCTGGGCGGCCCTGAAGGAGTTGTTGCTTGCAGCGGTCCCCGACGCTGACCGGGTGGGGACCATCTCGCTGACCGAGACCTCCCGTGTGGAGCGTTTGCAGCGTGAACGGTCAGACCGGGTGGAACGGCTGCTGCGGCAGGGACTGACCCGCGAGCTGGCGGAGACCATGGTCGAGCGGCTGGAGTACCGTGTGGACGGCAGTTTTTCCCTCACCCTCCGGTGTGAGAACTATGTGGAGAAGCTGCGGGCAAAACGACGAGAGAAAGGCGCGTGATCCTATGGTGGCGTTTTACATCCGGCTTTCGCGGCTGGATGACGATTTGGACGAACACAAGCGGCAGAGCAACAGCGTGACCAACCAGCGCAGGCTGTTGCAGGACTACTTCGCGGAGGCCCCCGACCTGCGCACGGAGGACACCGAGGAATTCATCGACGACGGCTGGAGCGGCATGGACTTTCAGCGCCCGGCGTTCCAGCGGATGCTGGCCCTCATCAAAAAGCGCACCGTTACCACCGTTCTGGTGAAGGATTTTTCCCGGTTCGGCAGGAATTATGTGGAGTGCGCAGACTACCTGGAGAAGCTGTTTCCCTTTCTGGGCACAAGGTTCATCTCGGTGCTGGACCGCTACGACAGCGGAAGAACCGCAGAGGCCTGGCAGATGCAGGCAGGGAGCGTAGCGCAGGGAGGCACGGAGTGCCGGAAGTGCCCCTTGAGGGCAGAAGTACCCCTTGAGGGTAGAGAAGCGCAGCTTCGGAAGTACCCCTTGAGGGTAGAGGTTGCCGCGAAGAACATCGTCAACTCCTATTATTCCCAGGACCTGTCCCGGAAGATCACCTCCACCTTCGACGTAAAACGGGAAAACGGAGTGTTTTTCTTCAACGCCCCCTTTGGCTACCGCAAGGACCCGGAACTACGGGGAACGGTACTCATCGACCCGGAGGCGGCGGAAATCGTCAGACACATTTTCGCCCTGGCCTGTGCAGGCAGGAAGCCGGGCGAGATCGCAAAACAGCTGAACCGGGAAAATGTTCCCACAAAAGCCGCGTACAACCAGGCTCACAGGATAACAGGAAAATCCACCTCGCTGGAAACCAGCGTATACGCAGCCTGGACGGGCGCAAAGGTCAGCAGCGTGTTGAAAAACGAGGTCTACATGGGAACTTACGTGGCCCAGCGAAGCAGACGGGCCGCAGCGGGGGCAAAAAAGGCGGTGGCGGTGACAGACGCCAGGCGCATCCCCAACAACCACCCCGCCATTGTGAGCAAGACGGTCTTTGATAAGGCCCAGGCGATTTTTACGCAGGCAAACCGAAAGAAGCCGGAGGACCGCTCTTACCCACTGCGGTCCAAGGTGTTCTGCGGGACCTGCGGCTATGCCATGGCCTACCGGGAAGCCCTCTACGAGGAGTGTTCCTTTTATTGCGCCCACACCATACAGACGGGCAACCACGTGGGCTGTCCCACAGAGCATTTTCCGGAGCGCCTGCTCAACGCCAGAGTGTTCGCCCAGCTAAAGCAGTGGATGCTGACGCTGGAAGCCGCCTGCGGCAGCGCGGAGGCGGCGGAGCGGAAGCGCCGGGAGGGGCTTCTGCTGCTGGGAGAAGAGGCCGAGGGCCTCCAGGCCGATTTGACGGAGCGACAGGCGACAAAGGTATCTCTCTACGAGCGTTACCGGGAGGGGAAGCTCGAAAAGGACACGTATCTGGCGCAAAAACACAAACTGACAGCAGAGCAAACCTCCATCCGGGCGGAACTGGACAGGGTGCATCAGCGGGAAGCGCGGCTGAGGGCGCTTCGCAACCGCAGAAAACCGGAGCTGGACGACCTGATGGAACAGGTAGCGCTGTTTCAGGGCGAAGCAAAGCTGACCTGCGTGATGGCCCAGGCGTTTGTGGAGCGAGTGACCGTCTACGACAAATGGCACATCGAAATCAGCTGGAAGGGAGAAACGCTGGTGGAGGCGGCGCTGGCAGAGAACAGCAGCGTTAAGACGTAATCAAAGGCGGCACCGGATAGAGCCGATGCCGCCTGAAAGCTGCTCCGTTTTGCGCTGCGCTCCTACCCTCAAGGGGTACTTCCGGCACTCCGTGCATCCCTGCGCTTCGCTCCCTGCCTGTCAGAGCACTCCATACTTTTTTAACAGTTTCATTCTCTCAGCCGCCACCTGATAGCCCTGGTTCATGCTTTTCAGGTTTCCCACTGCGGTCTCGCCGCGCAAATGGCGTCCTGCTCTCGAGAACCACTCAGGGAAAACCATCCACGGCTTGTCTTTCAGGTACGGTTTTAACGAAGTCCAGGTTTTCCAAGTCGGAAACAGGGTCCGAAAATAAACCGCCAGCCGATTGTTTTGCACTTCCTCATCGGCGCGCTTTTTTTGTATCGTACCGGTGAGGATCTTCCCCACCATCCTATCTTGATTCGTGGAATTTCCAAAGGTCCCCTTGTGGGACATGTCGTCCAGCAGCGCCTCCGGACACACCGGCTTCCCATAGAGCGGCAAATCAAACGCAAAATATTGGTTCCCAATTACCACTAAATCCGCCAGAAAACCGCTCGCGCCAACATCGGCCAGTCCTTTGTCCACATACGCCCAGTCGATCCGCTCTCCGTACTTCTCCATGAAAAGCAGGATGTCCAGCACCAGCCTGATCCCACAGCCGCTGCCAATAAAATGCCGGAAGGCATGGAACGTCAGGAAAAGAAAGTGGTCCGTAGGGGGCAGGGTCCTCACCGGGACATCGCGGATCGTCACCGTCTCATCGCTTTGAAATACATCCCTGAACCAGTTGTTCATCTTTTCCCGTATGGCGGTTTCCGTACCAAAGGGGTTCAGATGCAGTTCTATGGTGAGATCCTCTCTGTAAAACGTGACCTCCTGAACCACATCCAGCTCCTGGTCTGGCTCTTCGGCGCAGTGAAATCCACAGGAGATCAAAACGCCTACTGCCGTTTCATAGTCCTTCTTCTCGATCAGAATGTCCTCATCGCCGGAAGGCCGAAAATCCGCCCGATCTCCATAGAGCGTTCGACAAATGAGCCCTTTTATGGTGATCGGTGCTAACCCGGCGTTCAGGAAGGCCCGGTAAAGGGACAGAAACGCCTCCGTGCTCTGCATCTGTGTCGTCACAGAGGCGGTAGCAGCCGTAAAATAGCGGGGATGCGCTTGCTCGAAGTCCGCGAAGGCAGGGTACCCCATCGCCACGTCATACACCAGCGGAAACAGATTCTGCGCCCGGGCCACCTCGAATACCGCCGCCCAGTCATCGTCGGCAAGGTTGGAAACCGGTGATTCGCCATTCGTTGTGGCTGCGGGATGCAGTGTGTCCTGCAAAATCGCTAGAAAGCTTGCTTCTGTTTTATTCATCTGCGGTATTCTCCTCTCCGTCAAGACCTGCTCCGGCCTCTTGGCGTTCGTTTTTGCGCCGCTTCCCTTCCCATCCACTCCAGTATAGCACACCGCTGCGGAATCCGCCAGAGATATTCCCCGAAGTCGCACATATAGCCGTCCATGCCGATGTCCAGCATGTTCTTTTTGATGACGTTGTCTTTGTATCAGGCGTAAGCCTTGGGGTCGGTCAGGTCGATGACACCGCAGTCGAACTCGCCGAAGTCCACCAGATAGGCGCTGCCGTCGGCGCGTTTAGCAAAGGCCCCTGCCCGCTCCGCCTCCGGGAACAGATCCCCGCCGGTGCAGAGATAGGGGTTGATGTAGCCTAGAAAACGGATGCCCCGCTTGTGCAGCGCGGCGATCTGCCCCGGCAAATTGGGATACAGCGCCGTGTTGTAATGCCAGTCCCAGCGCAGCCGCTTGCCGAAGGAGGTGTAGCGCACCCCGGCCCAGTCCTGGCACCACACGCCGGAGACGGGGATACCCGCCGCCAGGCTCCGGTCCACGATACCGAAGGAACGCACGCTGCCTCCCTGCACACCCACGATGAGGCCATTGTAGATCCAGTCGGGCAGCTCCGGCTGACGACCCAGGGGACCACTTTCGGCAGAAAATAACAGCGCCGCACAGTTGGCTCTCGCTGAACGGTGCGGCGCTGCCTCTGGTCTGCTTACAGCCCCATGGCGTCGGACAGGTTGTCCATCACGTCCGTGACCGCTTTGATGGCACGAGCTGCGGAGGACCGCTTGACGCTGCGTTTCCGTCGGGCGGGCACCATGGCCCCCATGACCGCGCCTGCGGCGATCCCCATTCCCACGCCCCGCAGGAAGTTGGAATATTTCATTGCTGCACTCACCTCGCTTGCCTAAAACTCCGGCGCAAAACTGCGCAGAGCTAGTATGCGCGGCTTGGCGGGGTTTTTGCCTGATGGGAGCGTGGTTTTTTCTGACAAAGAAATCCGGGCGGTTTTTGCCTAAAACGGATTGCAAAGAGGCCCCTCTTCATGTATAATTGAAGGTAGGAAAGTGATAAAGCGCGCCGCACAATGGGGTGCGGCGTAACTATGACAAAGGAGTGAAACCATGAAGCTGCTGATCAAACAGGGCAAAATCGTCGATCCGGTCAGCGGAATTGGCGGGAAAATGGACATCCTCATTGAGGACGGGCGCATTTCCTGCATTGGGAGCCAGCTGGAGGACCGTTACGCCCAGGTGGTGGACGCCAGAGGCTTCGCTGTCTGCGCCGGTCTGGTGGACATGCACGTCCACCTGCGGGACCCCGGCCTGACCTATAAAGAGGACATCATCACCGGGACCGCCGCCGCCGCTCACGGAGGCTTTACCTCCATCGCTTGCATGGCAAACACCAAGCCTGTAGCCGACAACCCGGAGACCATCCGCTACATCCGCGAGAAGGCTCAGCAGGAGGGCAGCGGCGTTCAGGTGCTGCCGGTGGGCGCTGTCACCGTAGGTCTGCAAGGGGAAGAGCGCACCGACTTCAAGGCGTTGAAAGCCGCCGGAGCCGTGGCGCTTTCAGACGACGGCGTGCCGCTGATGGACGCCAACCTGATGCGGGACGCGCTGATCGTGGCGGGCCGCCAGAAGCTGCCCATCCTCTGTCACGAGGAGGACAGCACCCTGGCCGCCAACTACGCCGTCAACGAGGGCCGGGTCTCCCGGCAACTGGGCATCCATGGCCGCCCCGCCATTGCGGAGGAGATCATGATCATGCGGGACGCAATGCTGGCCGAGGAGACGGGACAGCCCGTCCACATCTGCCACATCTCCACCGCCAAGAGCGTGGACATCGTCCGGCGCTACAAGCGCAGAGGGGTACAAATCACCTGCGAGACCTGCCCCCAGTACTTCACCCTGACCCACGAGCAGGTGCTGCTCCAGGGGTCTATGGCCCGGGTGAACCCGCCCCTGCGCCCCACCAAGGACGTGGAGGCCATCGTGGAGGGCCTGCGGGACGGCACCATCGACTGTATCGTCACCGACCACGCTCCCCACTCCGCCGAGGAAAAGGCCCGGCCCCTGACCGAAGCCCCCAGCGGCATGGTGGGGTTGGAGACCTCTTTGGCCATTTCGCTGACCCAGCTCTACCACACCGGCAGGATGACCCTGGTGGATGTGATCCGCAAAATGACCACCAACCCCGCCCGTATCCTGCGGCTACACAAGGGCGGCCTGAGCATGGGAGCTGACGCCGACCTGACTATCTTCGACCCGAACGAGGCGTGGACCATCGACCCGGACGACTTCCGCTCCAAGGGCCGCAACACCCCCTTCGCCGGGATGCAGGTGAAGGGCAAGGTGAAATATACCATCGTGGGCGGCAAAATCATTTACCGCTATGATGCTTAACGCATGTCCCAAAACTGAACAGGGAGAGGAAACACTATGTCTTTTGACCGTTTGCAGCAAGCCATTATCCGCACCAAAAACCCCACTGTGGCCGGGCTGGACGCCCGGCTGGAGTACGTTCCCCAGCTCATGATCGACCGTGCCATCGCCCAGTACGGCGAGACCCGGAAGGCTGCGGCAGAGGCCATTTTCGCCTTCAACTGCGGCCTTATCGACACGCTGTGCGACATCGTCCCCGCCGTAAAGCCCCAGGCTGCCTATTATGAGCTGCTGGGCTGGGAGGGCATGGAGATGCTGGAGCGCACCATCCGCTACGCCAGAGAGAAGGGGATGTACGTCATCGCAGACGTGAAGCGGGGCGACATCGGAGCCACCGCCTCCGCCTACGCTGAGGGCTGGCTGGGCAAAACCGTAGTGGGCGGCGCGCAGCTGCCCTGTTTCGACGCGGACTGTGTCACCGTCAACGGTTACATGGGCGCGGACGCGGTGAACCCCTTCCTGAAAATCGCCAACCAGGAGGACAAGGCCCTCTTTGTGCTGGTGCGGACCTCTAACCCCTCTGCCGTAGATTTACAGGACCTGACCATTGGTGAGCAGAAAATCTACGATGTCATGGGCGCTCTCGCCGCCAAGTGGGGCGAGGGCTATCTGGACCGCTACGGCTACAACCGTGTGGGCGCTGTGGTCGGGGCCACCTGGCCGGAGCAGCTAGCTCAGCTGCGGAAGGCGTTGCCCCACACCTTCCTGCTGGTCCCCGGCTACGGCGCCCAGGGCGGCACCGCCGAGGATGTGCGCTTTGCCTTCGATGAAAAGGGCCACGGTGCCATCGTCAACTCCTCCCGGGGCATTATGTGCGCCTGGAAAAAGACGGGCAACGCTGGTGCGGACTACCAGGACGCGGCCCGCGCCGCAGCGATTGAAATGCGGAACGCAATCACCGCCATTACCCCGATTTTGGACTAAAAGGAGCGGTCTTATATGCCTCTACAAGCTCTGTGTCGAATTCTCCGGGCCGACCGGTTGACCTCGGACACCTTCTCCTTCCTGCTGGATGCGGGAGAGATGGCCCGGTCTGCCCAGCCCGGCCAGTTCGTCAACATCGCCTGCGGCGAGGGCCATCTGCTCCGCCGCCCCATCTCCATCTGTGACGCGGAGGGCGATACCCTCCGGGTGGTGTTCCAGGTCCGGGGAGAAGGCACCGCCTGGCTTGCCCAACAGCCGGAAGGAACAACGCTGGACGTGCTGGGTCCCCTGGGCCACGGCTTTGCCTACCCCGAAACCGGAAAGGTGCTGGTGGTGGGCGGCGGCATCGGCGTTCCCCCTATGCTCTACGCGGCGAAAGCCGCGCCCGGCGGCGCGGTGGCGGCGCTGGGGTTCCGCAACCAACAGGCCGTCATTCTGCTGGAGGACTTTCAACAGGCCGGCTGCCCGGTTAAGGTGGCCAGCGACGACGGCTCCGTGGGCTACCACGGCTTTGTGGACGCCTTGGTGCGGCAGTATCTGGAGGAAGATAAAACCATCAGCGCGGTTTTCGCCTGCGGCCCCAAACCCATGCTGAAAAATGTTTACAAGGCGGCGCAGGACTTCGGCGTACCCTGTCAGGTCTCCATGGAGGAGCGGATGGGCTGCGGCGTGGGAGCCTGCCTGGTGTGCGCCTGCTCGGTGGGCGGCAGCTATAAGCACGTCTGCAAAGACGGACCGGTATTCCCCGCAGAGGAGGTGGACTGGGCATGAGCGTCATCAACGGCGTAGAGATGGGAGTCACTCTGGCTGGGATGCCCATGAAGAACCCCATTGTGGTGGCCTCCGGCACCTTCGGTTTTGGCCGGGAGTACGGCCAGTTTTATGACATCAGCGAGTTGGGCGGTATCTGCTGCAAGGGCCTGACCCTCCACCCCAGAGAGGGCAATCCCCCGCCCCGCATTGCGGAGACCCCCATGGGCATTTTGAACTCTGTGGGACTGCAAAACCCCGGCGTAGACCACTTCATCGCGGAGGAACTGCCCTACTTGCGGCAACACGACCTGAAAGTCATCGCCAACATCTCCGGCAACACGCCGGAGGAGTACGGCGTTATGTGCGAAAAGCTCTCCGGCGCGGGCGTGGACATGATCGAGGTCAACGTTTCCTGCCCCAACGTGAAGTGCGGCGGTTTGCAGTACGGCACCGTCCCGGAGATGACCGCCGAGGTGACGGAGTGCGCCAAAAAACACGCCGGAAACGTGCCTGTCATGGTCAAGCTCTCCCCCAACGTCACCGACATCACCGCCATCGCCAAAGCGGTGGAGAACGCGGGGGCGGACGCCGTCTCCCTCATCAACACCATTCGGGGAATGCGCATTGACGTAAAGACCCGCCGCCCGGTGCTGCACATGAACACCGGCGGTCTGTCCGGCCCGGCCGTGCTGCCGGTGGCGGTGCGGATGGTGTGGGAAGTCGCCAACGCGGTAAACATCCCCATACTGGGCATGGGCGGCGTGGCCAAAGGCGAAGATGCGGCCCAGATGCTGCTGGCGGGAGCCACCGCCGTGGCGGTGGGAACGGCCTGCTTTGCCGACCCCTACGCCCCTTTGAAGGTGCGGGACGACCTGGCGGCCCTGGCCGCAGAGCAGGGGCTGCAATCTGTCAGCGAACTGACCGGCGGCGTTAAACCCTGGTAAATCGTTTTTTGCCTGTAGGGGCGGCCCGTGGCCGCCTCAGCAAAAAATATATATGGTTATTCCATTCTCTCTGTGATGTGCCCGAAACCCCTCCGCCACCGCCTAAAGGCGGCGGCCCTCCTCCCCTTTCAGGGGAGGCAAGAGGGGTAATGCTTGTCGTTAGGCACCGCTTTTGTCCGACAGAGGCGGGATTTTCACTATTTAACACTAATTTCCGTGTCTCTCTGCGGATACCATAGAGAAAGCGAGCGAACGCTGCAATGACGCGACTGTATTTGATTCGCCACGCCCAGGCGGAGGGCAACCTGTACCGCCGGATGCACGGCTGGTACGACTCCCTCATTACCGACACCGGATACCGGCAGATCGCAGCCTTGACGGGCCGCTTTGACGGGGTGCCCATCGACGCGGTGTATTCCAGTCCCCTGACCCGGTGCAAAACCACCGCCAGGGCCATTTATGTGCCGCACCATCTGCCGCTGCAAATCGAGCCGGGGCTGATTGAAATTGGCGTCGGCGTGTGGGAAGATCTGCCCTTTGGGGATGTGCAGGTACACGACCCGGAGCGGATGCGGCTCTTTGGGGAGGTCTCCCCCACCTACTCTGTGGAGGGCGGCGAGACCTACCAGCAGGTGCAGGAGCGAATGGTGGAGGCGATTTACAAAATCGCCGACGCCAACCCCGGCAAAACCGTGGCCTGCTTCTCCCACGGCATGGTGATTCGGACGGCGCTGTCCTGGTTCCGGGGCTACGGTCTGGATGGCATCGGAAAGGTCCCCCACAGCGACAACACCGGCGTGGCCTGCATCGAGGTGGAGGGCCGCGACGTGCGGGTGCTGTTCGAGGCGGACAACTCCCACCTGCCGCTGGAAATCTCCACCATGATAAAGCAGCGCGGCCCCGGCGAGGAGCGCACTGTCTTTGCCATGGGCAACGCCAACCTGTGGTTCCGCCCCTGGCGGCCCTACGAGGAAAAGGAGCTGTACTTCCGCTATCGCCATGAGGCGTGGGTGGACATCCACGGGCGGGAAGCGTTCTTCGACGGGGAGGCGTTCTATCAGGCAGCCCTCTGCGCCAGCCTGAACGAACCCAAGTCGGTGATGGTGGCCTGTCTGGGTGACGAAATCGTGGGCATGATTCAGATGAACCTGGAGCGGGACGCGGAAAGCGGCGTCTGCTTCGTCCCCTTCGTCTACATGAACCCCGCTTACCGCCACAAGGGGTTGGGCGTTCAGCTCATCGGACAGGCAGTGTCCACCGCACGTCCCCTGGGCCGGGACAAGCTGCGGCTCCGCTGCGCCCCCACTAACCAAATCGCCAAGCGGTTTTACACCCGCAACGGTTTCCTGAAAATCGGCATGGCCCAGGACAGCCAGGTGCCCCTGGAGCTGCTGGAAAAGGACATCGGGTATCCCAAAGAGGATTAATGTTACATCAGACGCTCGCATTCGGGCCGAAAAGCGCGGATTCGAGCGCCGCTTTTTGTCCCTTCGCTTGCCTCTCCCCTCCCCTATTCTATTGATTTGAAAAAGGTGATTCCCAAGATGGATCTCTGTGATTTGCACGAAATCAAACCCCTGCTGACCCGATACGGCTTCCACTTCTCCAAGTCTATGGGGCAGAACTTCCTCATCGACGGCAGCGTTCCCCAGGCCATTGCCGAGGCGTCGGGTGCGGATGAAACCACCGCCGTGCTGGAAATCGGGCCGGGTATCGGCCCTCTGACCGTCCAGCTGGCCCAACGAGCGGGCAAAGTGGCGGCGGTAGAGCTGGACACCGCGCTGCTGCCGGTGCTGGCGGAAACGCTGGCTAACTGTCCCAACGTGACGGTCATTCCCGGCAACATCATGAAGCTGGATTTAGATGCCCTGCTGGAGGACCATTGCGGCGGGCTGACCCCTATCGTCTGCGCCAATCTGCCCTATAACATCACCACGCCGGTGCTGACCCGGCTGCTGGAGATCCGCCGCTTCGCCTCCGTCACGGTGATGATCCAGCGGGAGGTAGCAAAGCGCATTTGCGCCCGGCCCAATACCAGCGATTATGGCGCGTTCACGTTGCTGTGCCAATACTACGCGGACTGCGAACTGCTGTTCGAGGTGCCGCCTCACTGCTTTTATCCTGCGCCCAAGGTCACCTCGGCGGTGGTGCGAATGACCATGCGCACCGCGCCCCCGGCAGCGGTGGACAGCGAGGCGCGGTTCTTTCAGGTGGTACGGGCGGCCTTCCTCCAGCGGCGGAAAAAGCTGCTGAACGGTCTTTCCTCTGCGTTTTCCAATCAGCTGACGAAAGAGCAACTGCGGGAGGCTCTGACCGCCTGCGGTCTGGAGGAGAACACCCGCGGGGAACAGCTGAGTTTGGAGCAGTTCGCCGCTCTGTCCAACGTGATTGGGGAACTGTTAGACTAGGGATCGGTCCCACCTCTCCCCGATTGGCATAGACTGAGGTATTCTAAATGTGGGAGGCCCTGTCTATGCCTTTTGTCTATCTGTCCCCCTCCTCCCAGGAGTTCAACCCCTATGTGGGCGGCGGAAACGAAGAACTGTACATGAACCTGATTGCCGACCAGCTGGAGCGGTGGTTTCGCGCCTGCGGCATCTCCTTTGTGCGAAATACCACAGATATGACCGCCGCCCAGTCCATCGAGGCGTCCAACGCCGGACAGTTTTCCCTGCACCTGGCGCTACATAGCAACGCCGCGCCGGAGGCCCTTTCCGGCGTCCTCCAGGGGACCGACGTGTACTATTCCCCCAGCTCCGCCCACAGCCGCCGGGCCGCCGAGCTGATTGTTGCCCGACTGCGCACCATTTACCCCCAGCCGGAGAAGGTGCGCGCCCTGCCCACCACTTCCATCGGGGAAGTGGCAAAGGTCGCGGCCCCCGCCGTTCTGGTGGAGCTGGCCTACCACGACAACCCGGAGGACGCCCAGTGGATTCGGGACAACGTGCCGGAAATTGCCAAAGCGCTGGCGGAGGCGGTGGCCCAGTATTTTTCCCTGCCCTTTCTGTCCCTCCAATCGCCCCAAGTGGGCTATGTGGACCTGAACTGGGGCAGTTTGAACGTCCGCGCCGCGCCGGACACCTCCAGCGAGGTGGTGGTGTCCCTCCAGGACGGCGCCCGGCTCACCGTCTGGAACCGCTACCAAAACTGGTTCGTAGTTGAATGGAACGGCATGTCCGGTTTCGCCTTGCAACAGTTCATCACGCTGGAAAACGAATAAACAGCGTCCATTTTGTTTACCATATCCATGCGCCGGAAACGGCGCGGAATGGGAGACAAAACCGTGAAAAAACAGAACTATCGCAATTTGAACCACCTGCTCCACTGCGACCGGGACGCGGAGTGCTACTTCACCGTCCTGCCCGACCCGGTGCGGGAGCGGGTGATTCAGTGCGGCGATTCCATTCGGAACCTGGCCGCGCTGCGGGAGTATTCCGAGAACGTCCTGCGGGAGCTGTACTGAGGACGCAGAAAGGCGGAGCCTGCGGTGATACCGTGGACTCCGCCTTTTGTGTTTGGGGTTTATTGGCTGTTTAGCCAGGCCTCGAAGTCCTGGTCGCCGTGGTCGATGTGGGGGAAGCAGTCGCGGAGGTTTCTTATGGCTCGCTTTGTGTCCGGGTGTTCCGGGCTGAGTGTTTTCTGCCAAATCTTCCAGGCTTTTAGGAATAGTTTCACTGCTTCATCATATTTTTCCCGGTATTCATAGTCAGCGCCCAGGTTGTTGTAGCTGCTGGCCGTGAACTGGTGGTTCTCTCCCAGCACCCTGCGGTAGATGTTCAACGCTTTCCAGTAGCACTCCTCCGCCTGGTCGTACTTCCCCTGGACATCGTAGACAGCACCCAGGTTGTTGTAGCTACCGGCCGTGTCTGGGTGGTCCTCTCCCAGCACCTTTAACCGGGTGGCCAACGCTTTCCGGTAGCACTCCTCCGCCTGGACGTATTTCCCTTGCTCTGCGTAGACGTTGCCCAGGTTGTTGTAGCTGCTGGCCGTGTCAGGGTGGTCCTCTCCCAGCGCCTTTAACCGGATGTCCAACGCTTTTTGGTGACAGTTCTCCGCCTGAGCGTACTTCCCCTGCTGTCTGTAGACAGCGCCCAGGTTGTTGTAGCTGCTGGCCGTGTCAGGGTGGTCCTCTCCCAGCGCCTTTAACCGGATGTCCAACGCTTTTTGGTGACAGTTCTCCGCCTGAGCATACTTCCCCTGGTTCCCGTAGACAATGCCCAGGTTGTTGTAGCTTATGGCCATGTCCTGATGGTCCTCTCCCAGAACCCTGCGGAAGATGTCGAGCACTTTTTGATAGTATTCCTCCGCCTGGACGTACTTCCCTTGGGCATAGTAGACGTTACCAAGGTTGTTGTAAAACGCAGCCGTGCCCAGGTGTTCCTCCATCCTTTCCCCTATCTGCTCCAGCACTGCCTCGACGATTCCCAGCTTGAACTGCACCGCCCGGTAGTCCTCGCCGTCCTGGAAATACGCCTCGAAGGTCACAAAATAGAGAAACCGCTCCACCGCCTCCACCGGCACCGGGTCCAACAGGACAATTTCCCGGACCAGGGGGTGAACCTCGTACCCCTCCTCTGTCTGGGTCAGCCAGCCGGTGCGCACCAGCGCCGCCAGAGTATTTTCGCCGCAACCGATCCACTCCCGCACCGCAAAGGGCAGAGTGCGGCTGTCCGCCATCAGCGCCAGATTCTGCATGACGCGGGTCTGTTCCTCGTCCAGTTTGGCCAGGTCAAAGAGCTTTTTCAGGTGTTCCACCACGGTGCGTTCTGCCCGGTCATGGCCAGTGCGGAATGTCAGGCCGGGGAACCCGAAGCCCTCTGCCCGCAGCTTTTCCAGGTACTCCGCCAGGCCCATCCCCGCCGGGACGCCCTTGGCCAGCAGCTCCACCGCCAAGGTGTGGCAGCTGACCAACCGAACCAGCTCCCACACCACGGGCGCGTCCTGCTCCGAGAGGGGTCTCTCACAATAGGCACGGAACAGGGTCACACATTGGTCCTCGCTCAACTGGGGGATGGGAACGGGCCGATAGCCCTCCACCTGCTCCATCCGGGAGGTGACCACCAAGGTGATGTCATAGCCTGTCAGTTGGTCCAGCAGCGGGTCCGGCTGGTCCACGTTGTCCAGGAACAGCACGGTCTCCCCCGTTGCGCTTCGCAGAAGGCGCTTGATTTGCCGAAAGCGCTCGTTGTCGTCCGTTTTCTCCTGCGCTCCCGTGTCGATGGCCGCCAGCAAGCTGGCCCGCAGGTCGCCGCTCTCCCGGCACTCCACCCAGCCGATTTGTTTGCACTGGTCTTTCAGCCGATGGTACAGCGCACGGGCCACGGTGGTTTTTCCCACGCCGCCCGGTCCATAAAGGAAGAATTTATTGCATCCCGCTTTCTGAGACTCAGCGATTTTCTGGATTAGGTCTTCCATTAGCTCGTCCCGGCACAGTGGCTCGCCGTGATTAGGCGGCGGATCGGTCAACCATACCACAGGCTCTTGAACCGGTTTTTCGTCGTCTTTCTGTTCCGGTTTGGTCTTTTCGCCGCGCAGTTCTTTTATATATTTCTTATATAAAGCCATGATTACAAGCACGGCCAACGGTATTATAGCAACAATAAAAAACCCAATCACGATTTTGACGACAAACTGCCACTCATCCGGCACCATCTCTAAAACACCCTGAAAAATATCCCAAATATCTTTGGCGTCCATGCTGATACCTCCCCACAAAGCAAAAATTTTGTCTCTGTCCATAGTATACCATATTTTCCACGCCGCGCAAGGCGAAAAAGGCAAAAACTGTCCGTTTCTGCCGAATCCAGTAACAGCGGACTAGAAACCACTAACCTGCGGATAAATCCCCGCCTTTCTTGGAAAGATACCCTTGACCAACAAACAGGAGGGTATCGCCATGAAACAATACGGAAAAGAACTGCTAGGCACCAAAACCGACCAGAACCTGCGCACGGCTTTCGCCGGAGAGACCCAGGCCCGGAGCAAATACGACTTTTTCGCGCAGGTGGCCCACCGGGAGGGGTTTGAGCAAATCGCCGCCATCTTCCGGGAAACTGCCGACAACGAGCGAGAACACGCCCGGCTGTGGTTCCAGGCCCTCTCCGGCATCGCGGACACGGCGCTGAACCTGAAAAGCGCCGCCGCCGGGGAGCATTATGAGTGGACGGAGATGTACGCCCACTTTGCCGAGGACGCGGAGGCAGAGGGCTTCTCCGAGCTGGCAGCCCGGTTCCGGCTGGTGGCGGCGGTGGAAAAGGGCCACGAGGAGCGGTTCCAGAAGCTGATCCGCAGCGTGGAGGCCCAAACCGTCTTTGCCAGGGCCGGAGAGGTGGTCTGGGAGTGCCGGAAGTGCGGCCATCTGGTGGTGGCCAAGCGCGCGCCGGAGGTTTGCGCCGTCTGCGGCGTCGGGCAGGGGTATTTTCAGGTGAAGCCAGAGCTACAATAATGCCGCGATGAAAAACCAGCCGGGAAAGAGGGTGTCCCCTTCCCGGCTGGTTCTTTTATGCTTGTTTCAGCGTGATAAAGCTGCTCGCTATTGGCAAGCAATACCAGACTAACAGCTAACGGCTAATAGCTAATAGCTTTATATTATTCCTCCAGCATATACCCAATCATCTCGTCTCTGGCCTCGGCGGTGTCGGCCACGCCGATGAGGAAGTCGTCGCCCATGGTCCCCTCCAGGATACCGGTCAGGCGGCCAGAGTCCTTGATGCGCCAGCCGTACCGCTGGCAGATGTCATCGTGGGAGTGGCGGTAGTGTTTCTCGTCCCACCGGCCAACGTAGGCGCAGTAGTACCGCTGGCCGTCGTAACCGTGACGGGGTTCGTCGTAGCAAATCATGTCCGCCCACAGCTGGTAGTAGTCGGCGCTGGTGGCGTAGTTGATCATATCCGGGGTGTAGCCTCCGGCGGGACGCATGTTGACCTCCAGGCCCACGATGTCCCCCACGTTGCCCAGGCCCTCCTTGGCCTCGGTGAGCCGGAAAAACTCCAGGTGGAAGCTGCGCTTTTTCAGGCCGAAGGATTTCAGCACCGCCTTGCCCGCCTCCAGCATATCCCAGGGAACATCCTTCAACACGGAGTAGTACATAGGGCCGTGATGCTGCACCATATCCATGATGGAAATGGTGGTCACATGGTTGGCGCAAAAGACGATCTCACCCTTGCTGTTGACGATGCCGTCAAAGGCGGACACATCCCCGGAGACGAACTCCTCCAGAATATACTGGGAGCCAAGGTCCATGTCAAAGAGCCGGTACAGGTCCGCGTCTGAGCGGATGGTGCGGTTCCCGGCAGCCCCAACCCCATTGTCGGGCTTGGCTACCAAAGGATACCCCACCCGATGGGCGAAGTCCAGGGCGCTCTGCCGGTCGGTCAGCAGGTGATACCGGGCGGTGGGGATGCCCGCCGCCGCGTAATAGGCTTTCATGGCGGATTTGTTCTTGAACTTCCGCATGTCTTCCGGCTGAAGGCCGCTGGTGATGTGAAAGTCCTGGCGCAGGCGGGCGTCCTGCTCCATCCAGTACTCGTTGTTGGACTCCAGATAGTCGATTTTGCCGTAGCGGAAGGTGAAATAGGCCACCGCCCGGAGCATCTGGTCGTAGTCCTCCATGGTGTCCACCTTATAGTACTCGGTCAGGCAGGCTTTCAGCTCCGGGTGCAGCAGGGCATAGGGGCAGTCGCCAATGCCCAGCACATTGACGCCGTTGCCCTTCAAGCGCTGGCAGAAATGGCGGTAACAGTCGGGGAACTGGGGGGAAACAAAGACAAAATTCATGCAAAACCTTCCTTTCTCTCGTTCGCAGTTTGTGTGGGCAGAGGATTTCTATGCTTACTTAAATCGGAAACTTGTGTTATTCTTCCACCACGCGGATGCTGTAGACCGTGTTGATTTGGGCGGGATAGGATTCAGCGATGTCGCCGTTGTAGACAATTTCCAGCATGTCCCCCACCTCCGGCTCCGGGGAGGATTCCATCGCCGCCATGGGGACCACAATGCGGTCAGAGCTGTTCAGTTCCGCGCTCCCCGCCACCGGCTCCACGAGAAAACCGCTCTCGTCTGCCTCCAAAATGGTGGCCCGAAAGGTCACCCGGTCCGCTGTTTCGCCGCCGCAGGCAGAGAGGGAAACCAGAACGGCAAGGATCAAACACAGACAAAGGAATCGCTTCATGTTGTCTCTCCCCTCTCACTGACCGGTGAAATACATCGTATAGCCGTCAACGGAAAGCACCAGCGTCGGGGCGGAGCCGCCGTCCGCGTACTTTGTCAGCGCGGAGGTCGCGTTTCCTGTGCTGTCGTCAAACTGGACGGTGTAGAGAAGGCTGTCGCCGGTGGCTGTACTCTCAGCGTAAGTCCCGCTGTAGACCTGACCGCTGGCGTGGTCGGTCAGCACAACCGTACCCTCGCCAGCGGCACAGGAAAAATCGACCTCAGCCGCATCGGGGTACGAGTCCAGGTAATCTGCGGCGCAAGCCACCACTTCCCCGCCGTCGCTGTCGCTCTGTATAGTGTTGAGCGTCCATTCGCATTGGTCGATGGTCGTTTGATTAGAACTGCCGCAGGCAGAGAGGGAAAGCAGGATAGCAATGGTCAACAGGGGACAAAGAAATCGTTTCCATTTCCGCATGACAGGAACCTCCATACATTGATGACAAATCATATATTTCTGTCATATTCAGAATAGCACATATCAAAACACCTGTCAATTCAGTAGGTACTTCTTTCATCGGAATTTAATGTAAATCGCTGTGGGTCACGCCTGCTCTGACGCCTCCTCCAGCTTGGTCAGATCGGCCAGGGTCAGGACACAGGACTGGAGCAGTTCCACAAATTGCTCCGGCGGCATACAATCCCGGCTGGAGAGCCACCGCTCCAGGGAGCAGAGAAGGGCATCGGAATAGAAGTTGATGTAAAATTCCATCTGCCGCGGCTCGGCGAGGCCCTTCCTTAGCATCTCCCGCAACAGCGGCGAAAGCATCTCCCGGAAGTGGTCGGAAAAGGAGTTCTGTCCCTTCACCTCCAGCGCCCGGCGGTAAAAGACCCAGTTGTCGTAAAAATACCGGCACAACTCCCCCAGCAGCGCCCAGCGGATGCCCTCTTCGTGCTGAACGGTGAGCTGCAAAAACTCCACGTCAAAGATCCAGTTGACCAGGTCGTATTTGTCCCGGAAATGATAGTAGAAGCTCTTGCGGTTCATGCCGCATTTCTCGCAGATGTCTCCCACGCTGATTTTGGAGAAGGGCATCTGTTCCATCAGCTCTTTCATCGCCATCGCCAGCGCCCGTTTGGTGATGTTGGAATCCGCCATACCCCGATGTCTCCTTCCCCGTTTCTCCGATGGTACGGGCGGCGGGGCTTTGCAGCCCCTCGTCCGGAAAAGATAGAAATGAACAAGTTTATTTTAGCGCATGAAAGCGGACACCGTCAAGTCTCTTTCCCACCGTTGAACGGACAATTTCGCCGCTTTGTGGCAAACGAATGGGAATTTCGGCAGTTTAAATTTGCAGCTCGACGGTGCTGCCATTCCTGCCGCCTTTGACCAGGATTTTCTGGGGAATACATTCCTCCAGCTTCTCCACGTGGGAGATAATGCCCACCTGTCGGCTGTCCCCGGCCAGCTGGCGCAGCACCTCCAGGGCCTTTTCCAGCGCCTGGTTATCCAGGGACCCAAAGCCCTCGTCGATGAACATGGTTTCCAGCTGAACGCCTCCGGCGTGTTGCTGCACCACGTCGGAGAGTCCCAGTGCCAGGGCCAGCGACGCCTGGAAGGACTCGCCGCCGGAGAGAGACGGGGTGCGCCGGGCCTCGCCGGTGAAGGAATCCCGCACCTCCAGCTCCAGCCCCGCCGCGCCGTTCTTTCGGTCGGCGGTCTCCCGCCGGGCCAGGCTGTATTTGCCGCCGCTCATCACGTCCAGATGACAATTCGCCTGGGCGATGATCTCCTCAAAAAAGGCGCTGAGCACATACCGGTCGAAGCTGTACCGACCCAAAGCGGTGTCCTGGCCGTTGGCCACCTGCGCCAGTCGTTTCAGCTCCCGCTCCGCCGGGGCGATGCGCCGCAGCTCTGCCCGGCCTTCGGTCACCCCCTGGGCCACCTGCCGGTTGGCCTGCCGCCGGTGGTACTGCCGGTCTCGGGCCTCCCTTTGGGCGGCGAGCTGTCCCTCCAGCGCTTGCAACGCGCCCTCCAGCGACGCCAGGTCGCTGCGCTCCCATCCGGCGGTCTCCTCTTCCAGAGAACGGAGCCGGTTGGCGCAGTCCCGGCGGCGATTTTGGTACTCGGTCAGCCGGGCCTCCTGCGCGGCCAGCCAGTCCTCGTCGATGGTCTGTCCCTCCGGGACCAGCGCCCGTTGATAGTCCGCCAGAGACGCGAACCCTGCGCCCTTCCATGCTGTCTCCAGCTGTGCGGCGGCGGCTGCAAGTTCCTCCTGTTGCGCAGCCAACCGGGTCTCCCCGGTGTCCAGCAGACCGGCCAGCCGCGCCAGCTCCCGCTGGCTCTCATCCAGCGCGGCCTGGGCCTGGTCCAATCCCCGCTGCCACTGGTTCCTCTGAGCGGACAGCTTCGCCTGTTCCGCCAGCGCCTCTTGTCGGGAGGGGAACGGGAGTTTTCGCTGTCCCTCCTCCGCCTGAGCGGTCAGGCGGGTGACCTCCTCCTGTGCGCTTCGGCAGTCCTCGTCCCGCTGGTTCAGCTGCGCCTGTGCCTGCTCCATCTGGGGAAGGAGGGTTTGCAACGCCGCCTCAGTGGTTTCCTTGCCACGCTTTTGCTCCTGGGCCGTCTGCAACGCGGCCTCCACTGCGATCAGGTCGGTTTTGCCCTGGGCAATGGCCTCTGTCAGATACCCCGGCTGGGCCAGCGTGTCCCAGTCCGGTGGCTCTGGGAACAGCTCTGCCGCCAAATTCAGCGCGTTTCGTTTTTTCTCCATCCAGGCGGCGATTTTTTCTTTCAATTCCAGTGACAGGGCGTTGTTTTTCTCCTGCTCCCGCTTTGCTGCGGCCTCCGCCTGATTCAATTCCTCCTGAGAGGGGGTCTCCGCCGCTTTCCGGGCAAAAGGCGGGTGGTTTCCCCGCAGGTGCCGGGCGCCGCAGACGGGGCAAACGCCCTCGCCGTCCCGGGCCAGCGTCTCTTCCAGCTGCTCCGCCATGATACCGGCCTGACCCAGCCAGAAAATCTCCTTCATGTGGTCGCGCCGCTGCTCTGCCGTCTGGAGGCGCTGCTGTTGCTGTTGTTGACGGCGGCGCAGGGCCTGGC
Organism: Oscillospiraceae bacterium Zagget6; assembly: GCA_001941075.1. Taxonomy (GTDB): domain Bacteria; phylum Bacillota; class Clostridia; order Oscillospirales; family Oscillospiraceae; genus Onthomonas. The sequence goes on from MSHH01000075.1 coordinate 21,626, forward strand.
CCTCGACCAGCCCAGTTTTTAACTCCGTGATTTGGTCGCCCAGTCCGGTGAGCCGGTTCAGCCGCCCGCTGGTCTGCTCCCGCTCCGCCGTCAGCCGGACGCAGGCCACGTCCGCGCCCTTGAGGGGTTCCAATTTGGCCTGCAACGCGGCCTGTTGGGTCTCCAACCGCTGTTTGGTCTCCTGGGCCTGGGTTTTATCCTTCTGCGCGGCGGTCAGGCGGCGGCTAGCACTAGACAGCGCCTTTTGAACGGATTCCACCCGGTCATAGTCGGGCAGCGCCTCGGAAATGGCCTGGATTTGATGTCCCAGCCGTTCCATCTGGGAGGTCTGCTCCCTCCAGCGCTGACAGTCCTGTTCCAAGGATTGGAACCTCTGGTTCTCCTGCTCCCGCTGGCTGGTCCATTGAGTCAGTTCCCCTTGGGTCTGGAGCAGACGGCTACGGGCCTGTTCCAGGGCGCTGGCGCTGGGGGACACCAGCCGGAGGGCTTTCCTGCCCCGCTCCAGGCACAGCGACAGGGCCTCCATCGGCTCCACCTGAGCCTGTAAATCGGTCTCCTCCCGGCGGCACTGTTCCAGCGCGTCCAGCCGCTGGTTCCGCTGTTGGGCCAGAGCCTTTTGTGTCTGCATCTCCTCCCGCCGGGTCTCCTGGGCGCGAATTTCCCCGTCCAGCGCCTCCAGCGCCTGCCGGTCCTCGGCCTCCAGCTGGGTCAATGCCTCCTCCAGTTGGGGGTGATAGAGGGTGAAGCAGTCGCGCTGTTCCTCTGTCAGCTCCTCCGGGAGGCTGAGGGTACTCAGCCGCAGATTCATCTCCCGTTCCGTCTCCTGCCGCCGGGCCTCCAGACAGTCCGCCCCCCGCTTCAACCGCTGCTGAAAGTCCAGATATAACCGATTGTCGAAGAGCTGTCCCAAAATCCTGCCCCGCTCATCGCTGCCCGCCTCCAGGAACCGGCGGAACTCCCCCTGAGCCAGCATGACGATTTGACGGAATTGGGTGGCATCCAGCCCCAGCAGCTCTGTGATGCGGGCGGTGACGGCGGCCTCTTTGGTGACGGGCGGTTTCCCCTCCTCCTCCAGCAGAGCGTTTTTGGTGGGCTTGCCCACGCTGCCGTCCCGCTTTTTGGGAAAGCGAAACTCCCGGTTCACCTTAAACCGCCGCCCACCCTGGGTGAAGGTCAGCTCTACCCAGGTGCGTTCATGCTTCCCGGCGTAATCGCTGTGAAACATCTCCGCCGTCCGTCCGCTGCCGCTGGCCACGCCGTAGAGGGCGTAGACGATGGCGTCGAACAGGGTGGTTTTCCCCGCGCCGGTGTTGCCGGAGATGAGATACAGCCCGCTGTCCAGCTGGGTGAAATCCACCGTGGTCTCCCCGGCGTAGGGGCCAAAGGCCCCCATAGTCAGTTTTTCGGGTCGCATGGCTGTTCTTCCTCCCCAAAGCGGCGCAGAGCGAAGTCCACCAGCGCCAGCGTTTCTTGATCTGTACTCTCCCCTCGGCGCAGCTCTGGCAACGTCCCCTGTCGGGCCTGCCCCGCAGCAAAGGCTATCAGTTCTGCCTGCGCCTGGTCGGGGATCTCCCCCGCCTGATGGGTGTAAAAGGTCCCAAACAGTTCTTCTAAGGGGCGCTCCTTCACCTGAGCCGACTGTCCGGCGGCGCGCTGGGCCGTCTGGGGCAGCTCCCGCGCCACCTCCATCAGGTTGGGGTACACCGCCCGCAGCCGCTCCATGGCGCGGGGCGGCATCTGTGCATCCGTCAGCACCGCCCGCAGATAATCATTCCGCAAAGAGACATCTTCCGTTCCCAGGGCGAGCAGCTCCTCCAGCGTCCCCTTCACCTGGCGCATCCGGTGGAGAGCAGGCAGTTCAATGCGCTGAATCTCTACCTGCCCCTTCTCCCCCAGCTCCACCAGAGTCACTCCCTTGCGCTGGCCCACCTCGGAGAAACTATAGGGCAGCGGCGAGCCGCCGTAACGCACTGTCTCACGGCCAATTTTCTGTGCGCCGTGAATGTGGCCAAGAGCTACGTAGTCGAAGGCATCAAAGGCGCTTGCGTCTACCTGCCCCACGCCGCCTACGGCGGTCTCAGAGCCGTCCCTCTCCGGCTCCGCGCTGCCGGAGACGACGAACTGGTGGGCCACCAACACGTTCCGCCGGGAGGGGTCGATGGGCTGCGCCTCCAGCAGGGCGCGGACTGCCCGGTCATAGGTAAACAAGTCCTCCCGATTCAGGGTGAAGCGCACCGCCGCTGGGAACAAATAGGGCATCAGCCAAAAGGTCACGGGGCCGTGTTCATCCTCCAGCGTCACCTGCGGCAGCTCCCTTTGGCACTCCCCGGCAATGTAGACCCCTTCCCGCTCCAGCAGTCCGCTGGCAAAGGCCAGACGGGGGCCGGAGTCGTGGTTGCCCGCCACCATCAGCACGGGGATGTTCCTCTGGGAGAGGGCGGTCAGCAGCCGGTCCAGCAGCTCCACCGCCTCCTTGGGCGGCACCGCCCGGTCATACACGTCCCCCGCGATGACCGCCGCGTCAGGCCGGTACTCGTCCGCCGCCTCCAGCAGCTGGTCCACCCAATAGGGCTGGTCCCCCTCGTCGATGAGGGAGTACCCATAAAGGGACTTGCCCAGGTGCAGGTCCGCCAGGTGAAAGAATCGCATAATACCCCTCCATGTCGGTTTGTTTTTTTCTATTATACCGCATAAATGCGGCGTTTTCCATTCTTTTTCCCGCAAAGAACAGAAAACGCCCGGAGAAGGGCGATTTGCTCTCCTCCGGGCGGTGGATTTTTCTTTGAAATGGGAATCAGAACCGGAAATCCCGCTGACCGTTTTCGATGTCCGCCAGGTGCTGGACGGTGATGGCCCGCACTTTCTCGTTGGGGATGTTTGCCAACTCCTTCTGGATGAGCTTGAGGCCCACTTCACGGGTTTCGGGGGTGGCGTAGTCCTCAAGGTACTCCTTCAAGGTCATCAGGGCGTTGGGGTGGCAGCAGTTCTGGATGGCGCCGGACTTGCAGACCTCCATGAACCGGTCTCCGGTGCGCCCCGCCCGGTAACAGGCGGTGCAGAAGCTGGGGATATAGCCCATGTCCATCAACCACTTGACCACCTCGTCCAGGCTGCGCTGGTCGGAGATGTCGAACTGTACCGTGTCCTCCGGGCGAATTTCCTCGGTGTAGCCACCCACGCTGGTACGGCTGCCGCCGGAGATCTGGGAGATACCCAGGTGCAGCACTCGCTCTCTGGTGCGTTGGCTCTCCCGTGTGGAGACGATCATGCCTGTGTACGGCACCGCCACCCGGATGCAGGCCACGATTTTGGCAAAGGTGTCGTCGTCGATGGCGTTGGAGAAGGTGCTGGGGTCGATGTCGTCCGCCGGGCAGATGCGGGGCACAGAGATGGTGTGGGGACCGACGCCGTGGACGGCCTCCAGGTGCTCGGCGTGCATCAGGATGCCCGCAAACTCGTAGCGGTATTTGTCCAGGCCGAAAAGCACGCCCAATCCCACGTCGTCGATGCCGCCTTCCATGGCCCGGTCCATGGCCTCGGTGTGGTAAGCGTAGTCGTGCTTGGGGCCCCAGGGGTGCAGCTGCTCATAGGATTCCTTGTGGTAGGTCTCTTGGAAGAGGATGTAGGTCCCGATCCCCGCCTCTTTCAGCTTACGGTAGTTCTCCACGGTGGTGGCGGCGATGTTGACGTTCACCCGGCGGATGTCGCCGTTTTTGTGGTGGACAGAGTAGATGGTCTGGATGGACTCCAAAATGTACTCGATGGGGTTGTTCACCGGGTCCTCGCCGGACTCGATGGCCAGCCGCTTGTGGCCCAGGTCCTGGAGGGCGATGACCTCTTGGCGAATTTCCTCCTGGGTGAGCTTTTTCCGGGGGATGTGCTTGTTGATGGCGTGATAGGGGCAGTAGGTGCAGCCGTTGACGCAGTAGTTGGACAGGTACAGCGGCGCGAACAGGACAATGCGGTTGCCGTAGAAGTCCTTTTTGATCTGCTCCGCCAGGGCATAGACCTGCTGGATTTTATCCGGCAGGGTGCAGGCCAGCAGCACGGAGGCGTCCCGGTGGGACAAACCTTTCAGCTCCTTGGCCTTGGCGATGATCTGGTCGATGAGTTCCGCGTCCTCCTTGTGGGCGTCGGCATAGGCCAGAGTCTCCAGAATTTCCTCGTGGTTGATGAACTCCTCCGCTTTCAGGGAGCTGGGATTGTAAATTGCCATAGCTTGGTTCCTCTTTCTTTTTTATATTATATAAAGGTTAAACTCTTGAATAGGCCACCTTTGCGCTGACGCCGTCCAGCCGCCCGATCTTGCCGGACAGGGTGCTGATGGCATCCATGGGCGCGTCCACCGCCACGCTGATAAGGTTGACCCCCTTGGCGTGGTAGGGGATGCCCATTCGCCCGATGATGACGTTGCCGTACTCGTGCAGGAGGGCGTTCAGCGCCTCCACGCTGTCGGGGTTTTCCACGATAATGGCGATGACCGCCAGTCTTGTCTCCATAGTGTTCTCTCCTTTTTTATTTGTCGTTCTCTCATTCAGGGATGGCCACGTCCGCCAAGATGCCGCTGAGGTGGGCGATGGCTACCCCGTAGTTGGTCATGGGGACGCCCGCGGCCTGGGCCTCAGCCACCCGGCTGAGGACGTACTTCCGGTTGAACATACAGGCCCCGCACTGGATGATGAGGGCGTACCGCCTCAAATCGGCGGGAAAATCCTTGCCGCTGACCACATCCACGGTCAGGCCGGGGCCGGTGCGCTGGCGCAACAACCGGGGAATTTTCACCCGGCCAATGTCCTCCTCCATTGGGGCGTGGGTACACGCCTCAGCAATGAGGACCTTGTCTGTCTCTCGCAGCCCGTCAATGGCCTTTGCTCCCTGAACATAGGCGTGAATGTCCCCCTTGTAGGCGGCAAACAGGGTGGAAAAGGAGGTGAGCAGGCTCTCTTGGGGCTTTTTGTCGTAGACCAGGCGGAACACCTGGGAGTCGGTGATAATGAGCTTGGGGGGATAGGCCAACGCAGAGAGGGTCTGGTCCAGCTTGTCGGTGGTGCAGCTCATCACCAGACATTTTTTGTCCAGCAGCTCCCGAATGGTCTGCACCTGGGGCAGGATCAACCGCCCCTCCGGGGCCTGAATGTCCTGGGGCATTACCAGCAGCACCAGATCATTTTCTCCCACCAGGTTCCCGGTGATGAACCGTTTGCCCTCCGTCCGGTGGGACAACTCCACCAGCCGCTCCCGCAGGGCGTCCACCCCCTGCCCGGTGACGGCGCTGGTGGTGATGGGGTCGGTATCCAGCTCCCGGCGAATGGCGGCGCAGAGGGCCTCGGTGTCCGGGTTGGCGTCGCACTTGCTGACCACCGCCACCACGGGGGTATCCTGCTGGGCGAAGAGCCGGAACCAGTTGGCCTCCTCCTCCAGATTCTCCTGGGTGAAGAGGATGACGGCCAAATCGGTCTCCTGAGCCACCTGCCGGGTAGTCTCCACCCGCTTTTGGCCCAAATCTCCGGCGTCGTCAAAGCCCGCCGTGTCGATGAGGACGCAGGGGCCGATGCCGTGAATCTCCATGCTCTTGCGGACGGGGTCGGTGGTGGTCCCGGCTGCGCCGTCCACGATGGAGACGGCGTGGCCCGCAAAGGCGTTGACAAGGGCGCTCTTGCCGCTGTTCATCCGGCCCAAAAAGGTGATGTGGGTGCGGCTGGAGGCGGGGGTCTCGTTCAGGGAGGTTTTCATAGGGCGGCTCCTTTCTCTCGTTGGCGCTTCCGGCGCGCACAGTTGCTGCCTGCGCGCCGGAAAGCACAGAAAAAAGCCCGCATCGGAGGATGCGGGCATAGAATATCCTAAATCATCAAACACAAAGAGCAGTCCGTCCGGCCATTTGTCAGAACTCGTGTTCTTTCAAGGGGCGGGGCGAAGCGGCAATCGGGTTTGTGACAAGGGGTCTGCTCATCACTCACACCGGTATCATACACTATAACAGGCGGAAAGTCCAGAGGAAAAACGCGATTTCAGGGAAATTGGTAGGGCAATTTTCTTATTTCGCCTGTAAATCCCGGATGTAGGTGGTGGTCCCCTGCTTCTGCACCTCGAACCGGGGGATGGACTGAATCATAGAGGACAGCTTTTTAAAGCCGTAGTTCCGGCTGTCGAAGTCGGGGCGCTTTTTCAACAACAGGGTCCCTAGGGCGGAAAGCATCCCATAGCCCTCGTCGTCGGTGATGTCCTCCAAGCTCAGGGCAATCAGCTCGATGATGTCCGCTGTGACGGGAGAGATGGAGCGGTTGTTCTGGGTGGTCTGCTTGCGCTTGCTGGCCTTCTGGCCGGTGCGGTGGTCCTGCTCCGGCTCCGCTTCCTTGGCTGCAGCCCGGATGACCTCGATATAGACGAATTTATCGCAGGAGGCGATGAAGGGCTGGGGCGTCTTTTTCTCCCCCATGCCGTAGACCTTCATCCCCGCCTCCCGGAGCCGGGTCGCCAGGCGGGTGAAGTCGCTGTCGCTGGACACCAGCACGAAGCCGTCCACCCGACCAGAATAGAGGATGTCCATGGCGTCGATGATCATGGCTGAGTCGGTGGCGTTTTTGCCGGTGGTGTAGGCGTACTGCTGGATGGGAGTGATGGCGTACTCCAACAGCATGGCCTTCCAGCTGGCCATGTTGGGGGTGGTCCAGTCGCCGTAAATGCGCTTGATGGTGGGAGAGCCGTAGACGGCGATCTCCTCCATAATTTCTTTCATGGCGGTGCGGGGGGCGTTGTCCGCGTCGATGAGGACGGCGAGACGCAGTTCAATGGGTTCGGGCATAAAATCTCCTTTCCGGTAAGAAAGCAAAATTAGGATAACAAAAAACCGGTCTGCGCCGGTCAAAAGCTGTTTAGGTATCCATTATACCATAAGAAACGAAAAAGGAAAGTCAAAAATGGCAGGCCGAAATAATTTAACAAAATACAGTGAAAAAGCGCGACGCTTTTTGGAGATTGCTGTGGTTGTCTTGACAGCGCGAAATTTGGTATAATAGCTCTTGCGTCCCAGAGGCCCGGCGAGTTTGAAGCCGTCAGCCGGGACCAATACACGCGGTGAGATTGAAACCGCAGGTTTGAAAGGAGATCCTCCCCATGAGTGATCGCATTTACAACTTTTCCGCAGGCCCTTCCATGCTGCCCCTCTCCGTGCTGGAGAAGGCTGGCGCCGAAATCACCAACTATCAGGGGTCCGGCATGTCCGTCATGGAGATGAGCCACCGGTCTAAAGTGTTCCAGAAGATTTTTGACGACACCAAGGCCAAGTTCAAGGCCCTGATGCACATTCCCGATGACTATGAGGTGCTGTTCCTCCAGGGCGGTGCGTCCTCCCAGTTCTCCGCCATCCCGCTGAACCTGATTGGCAAGACCGGCAAGGCGGATTACGCCGTCACCGGCAACTTCGCCACCATCGCCTACAAAGAGGCGAAAAAGTACGGCGACATCGCTGTGGCGGCCTCCTCTGAGGACAAAAACCACACCTATATTCCCGCCCAGGAGCAGCTGGTGGTCCGCCCGGACGCCTCTTATTTCTATTATTGCGCCAACAACACCATCTACGGCACCGAATGGCAGTATGTGCCGGAGACCGGCGACGTGCCGCTGGTCTGCGACATGTCCTCCGATATTTGCAGCCGCCGGGTGGATGTCTCCAAGTACGGCATCATCTACGCAGGGGCACAGAAGAACCTGGCCCCTGCCGGTCTGACCATCGTTATCATCAAGAAATCCCTGGCCGGTCACGAGCTGCCCTTCACCCCGCTGATGATGAACTACAAGACCATGATCGACAAGGACTCCATGTACAACACCCCTCCCTGCTGGTGCATTTACATGCTGGGCGAGGTGCTGACCTGGCTGGAGAGCATGGGCGGCGTGGAAGGCATGGAGAAGATCAAGCACGGCAAGGCTCAGATGCTCTACGACGTGCTGGACAACTCCGCCCTGTTCCACTGCTGCGCCACCGACAAGGCCAGCCGCTCCGACATGAACGTCACCTTCCGCAGCGACTCCGACGAGCTGGACAAAAAGTTCGTGGCCCAGGCCACCGAAGCGGGCTTTGTCAACCTGAAAGGCCACCGGAAGGTGGGCGGTATGCGCGCCTCCATCTACAACGCCATGCCCGTGGAAGGCGTGGAAAAGCTGTGCGAGTTCATCAAGCAGTTTGACCGGGAAAACGGCTGATATTGGGGAGGAACCGTCATGTATCGCATCAAAACAATGAACAAAATCGCCGCTGCGGGCCTGAACCAGCTGCCCAAGGAGCGGTATCAGATCTCCGACGAGTTTGAGCAGTACGAGGGGGCAATCGTCCGCTCCGCCAAGCTCCACGGGATGGACTTCCCCCCGGAGCTGTTGGCTGTAGCCCGGGCCGGTGCCGGCACCAACAACATCCCCATCGACCGTTGCAACAAGGCAGGGATCGTGGTGTTCAACACCCCCGGCGCCAACGCCAACGCCGTGAAGGAGCTGGTCATCGCCTCCATGCTCTACAGCAGCCGCGACATCATGGGCGGCGCGGACTGGGTCAAGGAGCAGGTGGCCGCCGGGGTGGACGTGACCACCGTGGTGGAAAAGGGCAAGGCTGCCTTTGCCGGGCCGGAGCTGGCGGGCAAGACTCTGGGCATCATCGGCTTGGGGGCCATCGGCGCGAAAGTCGCCAACGCCTGCATCGCCCTGGGCATGAAGGTCATCGGCTACGACCCCTTCCTCTCCGTGGATGCGGCTCTGGGGCTGGACATCCACGTGAAGCACACCACCGACCTGGACGTGATCTACCGCAACAGCGACTATATCACCATCCACATCCCCTACAACAAGGAGACCGCCAACACTATCGACGCGGAGGCCATCTCCAAGATGAAGGGCGGCGTGCGGCTCATCAACCTGGCCCGGGGCGGCCTGGTGAACAACGACGCGGTCATCGCCGGATTGGAGTCCGGCCACGTAGCCAAGTACGTCACCGACTTCCCGGATAACCAGCTGATGGCCTGCAAAAACGTCATCGGCACCCCCCACCTGGGCGCTTCCACCCCGGAGAGCGAGGAGAACTGCGCTATCATGGCCGCCCAGCAGCTGAAAGATTACCTGGAGAACGGCATCATCGTCAACTCGGTCAACATGCCCCAGGTGACGCTGGCCCGGAGCGGCCTGTGCCGGGTGTGCGTCATCCACCGGAACGTGCCCACCATCCTGACCGCCATTATGTCCTCCTTCTCCGCCGCCGGAATGAACATTGAGAACATGGTCAACAAGTCCCGCAAGGAAATGGCTTACACCGTGGTGGACCTGGACACCCGCGTCAGTGAGTCCATGGTGAATACCATCGCCAGCCTGCCCAACGTGATTCGCGTGCGGGCGTTGCAGTAAAACCTCATATTTAATGAACCCCCGCTGCTTTCCCGGCAGCGGGGGTCTTTTTGGCTTCGTATGTTATTTCTTCTTCGGTTCCTTCAAAAAATCCAGCTCAAACGGCGGGTCCAGCTCTTTTGGCACATACTGGCCGTTTTTTATGCGCTGCTTGACGCACTCGGTCAGCAGATACTCGATTTGTCCGTTCACTGAGCGGAAGTCGTCCTCCGCCCAGGCAGCGATGGCGTTATAGAGCTTAGGGGAAAGCCGGAGGGGAACCTGTTTCTTGGGTTCTGCCATAGGTCAATAGAGGCTGCCGGAGTTGACGATGGGCTGGGCGTCCCGGTTGCCGCAGAGCACCACCAGCAGGTTGGACACCATGGCCGCCTTCCGCTCCTCGTCCAGCTGCACCACGTCGTTTTCGTTGAGCCGCTCCAGGGCCATTTCCACCATGCCCACAGCGCCGTCCACGATCATCTTCCGGGCGTCGATGATGGCAGACGCCTGCTGGCGCTGGAGCATGGCAGCGGCGATCTCCTGTGCGTAAGCCAGGTAGGTGATGCGGGCCTCCACGACCTCAATGCCCGCCTCGTTGACCCGCTGCTGAATCTCCTCCCTGATACGGCTGGCAACTACCTCGCTGGACCCCCGGAGACTGCCCTCGTCGGGGACGCCGTCGCCGGTGGTGTCCACGTTGGGAGCCACGTCGTAGGGGTAGAGCCGGACGATGTTCCGCAGGGCGCTGTCGCACTGGAGGGAGAGGAACTCCTTGTAGTTGTCCACGTTAAAAACGGCCTTGGCGGTGTCTACCACCCGCCAGGTCACGGCGATTCCAATTTCCACCGGGTTGCCCAGGCAGTCGTTGATTTTCTGCCGGGAGTTGTTCAGCGTCATGATTTTCAGCGAAATGCGCTTGCCGTCGGAGTCGTTGGGCGCGCTGCCTGTCTCACCGCCAGCCGCTTTTTTGAAGAAGCTCTTCACGTCCCCGCTCTGGCTCAGCTTGGTGTAGGCGGCGGGATTCACCGCCGAGCAGAAGGGATTGACCCAGTAGAACCCCTCCCCTTTCAGCGTACCGATGTACTTGCCGAACAGGGTCAGCACCAGCGCCTCCTGAGGCTTGAGCACTTTCAGGCCCAGAAGGGGAATCCAGCTCACACACAGCAGGAGAATGGACAGAAACAGCATCAAACCGTTGTCGATGAAGATCGAGAATAAGCAAAGGGCCAGGACCACGAGAATCAGCAGGATATTTCCCAGCAGGACGGGCATCCCCAGCTTGCGGGTCGTCAGAATTTTTTCTTCCATGACGGATACCTCCATATCATTATGGTATCAAAACAATATCATATCGGAACTGCGCTGTCAAGGGGTTTGGCGAAAAATTTTGACGGATGCCGAACGATTGACATTGCCCCAAGTTCAGATTATACTATAATCAAAGAACGTACTTGAAAAAATCCAAAATTTCCGAAAGGATGTGAACACGATGGACAACACCAGAGAAATCGAGACCTTGCAGCAGTGGATCGACGGCAGCGACAACATCGTCTTTTTCGGCGGGGCGGGCGTCTCCACCGAGAGCGGTATCCCTGACTTCCGCAGTCAGGACGGGCTGTACAACCAGAAGTACGATGAGCCGCCGGAGACCATCATCTCCCACACCTATTTCATGCGCAAGCCGGAGAAGTTCTATCGGTTTTACAAGGACAAGATGATTGCCCCGGACGCCAAGCCCAACGCCGCCCACAAAAAGCTGGCGGAGCTGGAACAGGCCGGGAAACTGCGGGCCGTCATCACCCAGAACATCGACGGTCTCCACCAGGACGCGGGCAGCAAAGAGGTGCTGGAGCTGCATGGTAGCGTCCGCCGGAACGACTGTATGAAGTGCGGCGCCCACTTCGACGGGGTGGACATCGTACTGAACAGCCCCGGGGTCCCCAAATGTCCCCGCTGCGGCGGCACCATCAAGCCAGACGTGGTCCTCTACGAGGAGGGGCTGGACGACACCACCCTTTACCGTGCAGTGGACTACATTCGGGCCGCAGATGTCCTCATCGTGGGCGGCACCTCTCTGGTGGTCTACCCCGCCGCGGGCCTCATTAACTACTACCGGGGCCACAAGCTGGTGCTCATCAACCTCCAGCCCACCGGCTATGACCGGCAGGCCGATTTGGTCATCGCCGGGAAAATCGGTCAGGTGCTGGGCCAAATTCAGGTGCGATAACGGGAGCAACGGCCCCAGACAAAAACAGGACTTCCTTCATCCAGGTGGAAGTCCTGTTTTCTCCGTTTATGCCCCATTGGGTCAAAAAGGAAGCAGAAAACCGTTTCAAATGAGAACGGTCTCCTGCTTCCTTTTCAGGGACACAAAGCGCAAAACAGTGGAATCCACCCATAGTCAGGTCATTTCAGACAGGTCTACAAGGTCATCCACGTTGCGGCACAGCTGAAGATATTCCTGCTTCATCTCTTCCAGACGTTGATGTCCCAACGGCGTCAGCCGGTAATAGTTGCGGACCCGGTTGTTTTCGGAGATGAGCTTTTCGGATTCCTCAATGAAGCCCTGATTTTGCAGTCTGTACAGCACAGGGTACAACAGCGGCATGGTATACTCGTTGTTGGTCTTGTCCTTCAGCTCCTGGGTCATTTCATAGGCGTACTTCGGGCGCTCGGTCAGCAGCGACATGACCACCATGGGATTGACGGCGCGCTTGAAGTAGTCCTCAAAAGAGTGGCCCCGCGTGGTTTCTTTTTGCATTCATTCATACCCCCTTCATCATTGTATTATATCGAATATACAGGAAAATTGCAATACACAAATATCTGTTTTTTGATATTATTTTCCGTGAGTTTTCATGAAATTAAACGGTTTTATGGAACGGTTTTTTTGAAATTTTACGTTTTCGTGCTTTTCAGTCGGAGTATTTTCAGCCAAAAAAGGGTTGAAAAAACGCAAAAAGAGAGTAAAATAAAAGATACACCCGGCGTAACGGACCCGCTCTCGCAGCAAAACCGTTTGCCGGGCTTCTATTATCTGTCAGCCAAAGGAGAAGCTATGAAAGAAAACAACAAAATGGAAACCATGCCAATGCCCCAGTTGGTATTGAATATGTCATTGCCCCTGATGATCTCGCTGCTGGTGCAGTCCCTTTACAACATCGTGGACAGCATCTTTGTGGCCAGGATCGGCGAGGAGGCGCTGACCGCCGTCTCCCTTGCCTACCCGGTGCAGATTTTGATGATTGCCGTGTCAGTAGGCACCAGCGTGGGCATCAACGCCCTGCTGTCCCGCAGCGTCGGCGCAAAGCAGTACGAGCGCACTACCAACATCGCCACCACCGGTATGCTGTTGGCTCTGGCGGGCATGGCGGTGTTCATGCTGCTGGGCCTGACCTGCACGGGCTGGTTCGTGGGGATGTTCACCTCTGACCCGGTCATCGGGGCCTACTGCCGCCAGTACCTGTGGATCTGTATGCTGTTCTGCGCGGGCACCTTTATTGGAACGATGTTCCAGCGGTTTTTGCAGTCCGTGGGCAACACCTTCGACAGCATGGTCTCCCTCATCATCGGCGCAGTGACCAACCTGATTTTGGACCCCATTCTGATTTTCGGTCTGCTGGGTCTGCCCGCCATGGGCATCCGGGGCGCGGCCATCGCCACTGTTATCGGCCAGTGGGTCGGCGGCGCCACCGCCGTCCTGCTCAACCACTTCCATAACCCCACGGTCAACGTCAGCCTGAAAGGGTTCCGGTTCAACAGCCAGGTACTGGGCCAAATCTACACCGTGGGCCTGCCGACCATCATCACCCAGGCCTTGGGCAGCGTTATGGTCACGGCGGTCAACGCCATTCTCATCTCCTACTCCTCCACGGCGGTTGCCTTCTTCGGGGTGTACTACAAGCTGCAAAACTTCCTGTTCATGCCCATGAACGGCTTGGGCCAGGCCACTATCCCCATCGTGGGGTACAGCTACGGCGCGGACCGGAAAGACCGCATCCTGGCGCTGTTCAAGGTGGTGCTGCCCGTGTCCTGGGCCATCTCCCTGGTGATGACGGTGATTTTCTGGGCGTTCCCCTCTCAGCTGCTGTCCATCTTCTCCGCCAGCGAGACCATGCTGGCCCTGGGCGTCCCCGCCCTGCGCATCATCTCCCCCACCTTCGCTTTCGCCTCCACCACCATGATTTTGGGCTACTCCCTGTCCGGCTTGGGCAACGGCGTGGTGAATATGCTGGGCACTGCCATTCGACAGTTCATTCTGCTGGTGCCAGGTATCTGGCTGCTGGCCTGGATGTTTGGCGTAGACTACGCCTGGTACGCTTTCTGGGTGGCCGAGATCGCCGCCACAGCTTACGCCGCTTGCATGACGGTGCGGGAACTGCGGCAAAAGAACATTCTTGGCGCCAAGAAGGATTAAACGGCTACAAAATGCACATAAAAATACCTGACCGGGCAAAAAATGAGCCAGGTCAGGTATTTTTTTTGCTCTTTTTTCAGGGCGGGTCAATCCACCGCCTCCAGATGGAACTGCATGGAGGAGAACTCCGGCACCTCTCTGGGGATGGGCAGCCCGGCGTGCATCAGCGCCGCGCCAGAGAGAACCAGATTCTTGTCGGCCACTCGGTAACGACGCTTGGGGTCCAGCCCTTTCAGATGCAGGTACTCCTGGGGACCGTTGACCGTCAGGCTGGTGACCACCACGCTGACCAGAGCGGCAGCGCGGTCCTTGGTGACGGACATCCAGGCGGTGAAGTTCCCCGGCTGGAAGGGGTCGGTCAGCCGATAATAGTCCCCGAAGAAAATAATGGGGTAATAAGTGCGGAACGCCTCGGTCTGCTCCCGGCAGACGGTGACCTCGTCGGCGTTCAGGTGGGTGGCGTCCAGCTCATAGCCAAAGGTACCGCACATGGACACCACCGCCTTGGTTTTCAGCGGCACATGGGGGCTGGACTCGGAGACATGAGCGCCCATGCTGCTGATGGGATAGAGGAAGGACGTGCCGTAGTGGAGCTTGAGCCGGTCCAGCGGCTTGGTGTTGTCGGACACCCAATATTGTGGGTAGAAGGTCAGCATGGCCGGGTCGTACCGCCCGCCGCCGCCGGAGCAGCCCTCAAAGAGGATGTCCGGGTGGGTGTTGATGATGCGGTCCATCACCCGGTACAGGCCCAGCACATAGCGGTGGTAGACCTCCCCCTGCCGCTCAGCGGGCAGGGCGTTGGACCAGATGTCGGTGATAGAGCGGTTGATGTCCCACTTCATATAAACGATGTTGGCGCTGTCCAGCACCTGATTGACAGAGCGGATGAGGTAGTCCTGCACGTCCCGGCGGGTCAGGTCCAGCACAAGCTGGTTCCGGCTGCGGACGGCGTGACGGCCTGGAATTTCCATCACCCAGTCCGGGTGGGCGCGGTAGAGATCGGAGTCCTCGGAGACCATCTCCGGCTCGAACCAGATGCCGAACTGCATCCCCAGGTCGTTGATCTGCTGAACCAGTGTGTTCAGGCCGCACTTGATTTTATTCGTGTTCACCACCCAGTCGCCCAGGCCGGAGTTGTCGTCGTCCCGCTTGCCAAACCAGCCGTCGTCCATCACCAGCAGGTCCACCCCCAACTGCTGGGCGGATTTCGCAATTTCCACCAGTTTCCGGTCGTCGAAGTCCATAAAGGCGGCTTCCCAGGTGTTGATGAGAATAGGACGGGTCTCCCGCATATACTTGCTCTTGCAGAGGTTGGTGCGGAAGAAGTCATGGTACAGGTGGGAGAGGCCGGTCAGTCCCTGCTGGGAGAAGGCCATCAGCACCTCCGGCCCCTCGAAGGATTCACCGGGGGCCAGAGCGAAGTCGAACTGCTTGGGGTGAATCCCCATCAGCACCCGGAGCTGGTCGTACTGGTCCAGCTCCACCTCCGCCAGAAAGCTGCCGGAGTACATAAACGCCATGCCGTAGCAGTCGCCGTGGTCCTCGGTGGCATCGTGGTCGCAGAGGATGAGGAAGGGGTTCTGCTGGTGGGAGGAAGTCCCACGGACCGACTGAATGGTATGGACGTGGTGGGTCAGCTTCTGCCGCTCCACCTGCCGCTCCTGACCGTACCTGCCGGGGAAACTGATGAGGTCGTATTTCGCCCCGTTCAGGAAGTCCAGACAGGCGGACATAATGCGCTGGAGGTGAATGGTCCCCGTGCCGCCGTTTGTGACCTTGACGGCCCGGGTGATGATGTCCGCCTCCTCAAAGACGGCGTAGAGCAGCGTCACCTGCACCTTGCTGACCGCGTCCTCCAGCAAAATTTCCAGCGTCTGGACATGGTCGTTTTCGGTGGCGAAGCAGGTGGGCAGGCCCTTCAGCCGGTATTTTCCTTCGCTGATTTGATAGGACTGGAACCGCCCGTCGAAGGCGCGGCTGCCGTCGGGGTTGACCACCTGAATAGAGGGCACCCGGAAGTCCCCCTGCTGCTGAGTGGGGAACTCCTGAGGCTGGGCGTCCAGGGAGAAGGTCCGCTGATAGCGGGAGTCGTAGGGGTTGCCAGAAAAGCCCCGGTCATACTGCATGATTTGGTAAGACAGGTCCTCGTCCTCCAGGGACGGGCCGTAATAGAGGTGCATTAAGTAATTCAGATTGCCAATTTGCAGCTGATAGGAGGAATTGCGCGTCTGGAGCGTAAAGGTCCACTTTGTTTTGTTGAATTCAATCGACATAAAAAAGTCCTCTCTTTTCGTTGCAGTTGGTGATTGTGTTCGCAAGAATTGTACCCATTATACTGAACCAGACGAAAAAGTATATGGAAAAATGGAGAGCAAAACTGACCTTGTGTGTTACCCTTCCGCCGTGGTCAGCAGCTCGGAAAAATCCCGGATGTAAGCGTGGCACAGCCGCCGCATCTCCTCTTCTCGACTGGCAAAGAGGGAGTCATAGACGCCGGTGACGGTCAGCCCGGCGGCCTTTGCTCCAGCGCAGGAGACGGGAGAATCGTCGAAGAACCAACACTCCTCCGGCGTGACCCCCAGCCGCTCCAGAGCGGCAGCGAAGGCCGCTGTGGAACGCTTCTCCATGCCCAGGTCAGAAGCGTAGACGATTTGAGAGAAATAATCCTCAATGCCGTGGTGGTGCAGCGCCGCCTGACACAGCACCGGTTCGCAGGAGGTGTAAATCGCCATGGTCCTCCCCTCCCCTGCGCACTGCTCCAGAAAAGCGCGGACATGGGGCTTGAGCGGGATGCGGTCCCGGTACTCCGTCAGGGCCATGCGCCGCCACTCCGCCATGATGTCCTCCGGCGAGTCGGGGATGTGGCAGTATTCCTTTGTAAACTGGGCCGCCAAGGGAAAAATCGTGTGGATGACCCCCTGGTTGTATTCCTCGGTCCAGGGAATCCCTCGTTTGGCTAAAAAATCCACGTCGATTTGCCGCCACACCCTGGCGGAGTCGATCAGCGTGCCATCCAGGTCGAATAAGTACATAAAGCGCCTCATTTCCGAATAAAAAGCTATTAGCTGTTAGCTTTTAGCTATTAGCTTGGCGGTGCGCCCTTTTAAGCACTACACTTTTGCCTTACAAACAACTATTCCAGCTATTGGCTTGGCAGCGTTCCTTTTAAAGCTCTGCGCTTTGGGTTGACGATACCTGACTAACAGCTAATGGCTAACGGCTAACAGCTTATTTCTAACAGTTCAGTCAAACAGCGCCAGCAGCACCCCATAGAGGACGCTGGAGCCGATACCGAACACCAGCACCGGCCCGGCGATGGTGAACATTTTGGCGGCCATACCGGTGATGAAGCCCTCGCTTTTGAACTCCATGGCCGGGCTGACAATGGAGTTAGCGAAGCCCGTCACTGGTACCAGCGTCCCCGCCCCGGCGTGTTTTGCCAGCTTGTCGTAGACGTTCAGCCCGGTGAACAAGGCGGAGAGGAAAATGAGCGAGATGGTGACGCAGGTCCCCGCGTCCTGCTGGCTCAGGCCAAAGCTCTGCCAGAGCAGCTGGAGGGCCTGCCCCACGCAGCAAATGCCCCCGCCCACCAAAAAGGCCAGACAGAGGTCCTTCCACAGGGGGGACGGGGTGCTTTTGCGGTTGACCATCTCGCCAAATTCCTGATTTGTCATATCCATATGGGTTTGTTCCTTTCCTTTGGTTGCAATTAGGGTTTCCCGGAAAGGAACAAACCATACGTAACAT
The DNA here is from genome assembly GCA_001941075.1 of Oscillospiraceae bacterium Zagget6. Classification (GTDB taxonomy): domain Bacteria; phylum Bacillota; class Clostridia; order Oscillospirales; family Oscillospiraceae; genus Onthomonas. The sequence goes on from MSHH01000075.1 coordinate 39,156, forward strand.
TTAGCCGATGGTGATGGTCCAGGCGAAGTCCTTGCTCGCGCCGGGGGCCAGCTCGACGTGCTTGCCCGCCTCGTTGACACTGTTGGCCCAGCCGTTCCACGGCTCCATGCAGACGAAGGATTCCACGTCCTGCTGCCACAGCACACCGTTGGTGAACACTGCCTCGTCAAAGGCCACTTCAACGGTGTGTCCGTTGCCCGCATCGGTCAGCCGCATGGGGCTTTTCACACCGGTCAGCAGTCGGATGGAGTCTGCGCTGCCCGGCTTTTTGGTCAGGGTCAGCACAGCGGGGGCGGCGGGCTGGGTGCCCTTGGCGTTCTCGGAGCAGGTGGCGGCGGTGATGTCAAAGCTGACGTTCTCCAGCTTGCTGGCGGCGAAGTAGGGGTGGAAGCCCACGCTGAAGGGCAACGGTTTGTCGCCGGTATTCTCCACCGTCAGGGTCAGCCCAGCAGTGGGGCCGTTCAGAGTGTAGCGCATGGTCAGCAGGAAGTCGAAGGGATAGACGAACTTGGTCAGGCCATTGGGGGCCAGAGTCAGCTCAATGGCATCGTCCGCCGCCGTCTTGACTTGCCAGGGCACCAGGTCCGCGAAGCCGTGGATCTCCATGGGGTAGTCCGCGCCGCCGAAGGTGTGAACGCCGCCGTCCGGCTTGCCGCAGTTGGGGAACAGGATGGGAATGCCGCAGCGGGGGCGGTCAGTGGACTCAAAGTTTTTGTCCCGCAGCCAGAGATATTCTTCGCCGCCTTTGGTGAAGGAAGTAGCCATGCCGCCCTTTTCGGGGGTGACGGTCAGCGCGCAGTCGCCGTCGGTCAGGGTGATGGTCGCGTAGGTGACGCCGTAGTTTTCGTAGACGCCGTTGGTCAGTTTAGACATAGAGAAAGCCCCTTTCAGATATGGTTTTCGTTTGCGTGGGCCGCTCACTGGCGGCGACACTGTTGATAGGAGGATTATACCATAGATTTTCCGCAAAAAACAGCCCCTTTGTCATTCTGCGCTCTATATTGGCAAAATTCTTTGCGGTCCACCGGTTCTTCCGCCCTTCCTGCTCGTCAAAATATCCAATCCTTTTCCCACAACTTCTCTGATTTTCGTGGAAAACTGCATCTGCCGGTTGACATTTCTTTTAACAGACTTTATAATATAAATCAATGTAAGGGTTTTTGCATCCTGCGGCTTGTCCACTGGCGGCAGCTCTTTCACAGAAACAGGCATTTTTTAGTAAGGAGATTTTTTTATGAGTGAGTTTAAAGTAGCAGCCAGAATGGCTCCGGTCCACTCCGACATCCGCGGCCCGCTGTTCGTCGAGGCCAACGCCATGACCGCCAGAGGCATCCCGGTCATGAAGCTGAACACCGGCAACCCCGCCACCTTCGGCTTCGGTATGCCCGACAGTCTGCGCTCCGCCCTGCTGGACAATGTTGACAAGGCCGTTGGTTACTGCGACCTGAAAGGTATGCCGGAGGCGCGACAGGCCATCTATGACTACCACACCAACAAAAAGAACCTGACCGGTGTGTCTATGGACCGCATTTTCGTGGGCAACGGCGTTAGTGAGGTTGCCAACATGGTGGCCACCGCCCTGTTCGACGTGGGCGATGAGATTTTGGTCCCCTCCCCCAGCTATTCTCTGTGGACCAACCTGGTCTATCTGTCCGAGGCCACCCCGGTGTTCTACACCTGCGACGAGAAGTCCAACTGGTATCCTGACCTGGACGACATCCGCAGCAAGATCACCCCCAAGACCAAGGCCCTGCTGCTCATCAACCCCAACAACCCCACCGGCGCGGTCTATCCCGACGAGGTCATTCTGGGCCTGGCGCAGATCGCCCGTGAGAACAACCTGTTCATCCTGTCCGACGAAATTTATGACCGCCTGCTGATGGACGGCGTCACCCACCGCTCCACCGCAGAGCTGGCCCCGGACCTGCCAGTCATCACCTTCAACGGCCTGTCCAAGTCCCACATCGTCTGCGGCTTCCGCTGCGGCTGGATGGTCATCACTGGCCCGGAGAGCTTCACCGTTCCCGCCACCGAAGCCATCCAGAAGATCGCCGCCATGCGGCTCTGCGGCAACGCCCTGACCCAGCTGGTCATCCCCGCCGCCCTCAACGACCCGGAGAGCACCGAGGCTATGATGGTCCCCGGAGGCCGCCTTTATGAGCAGCGGGAGGCCACCTGTAAGGCTCTGGACAAGATTCCCGGCATCACCTACGTGAAGAACCACGCCGCGTTCTATCTGTTCCCCAAGATTGACACCAAGAAGTTTAAGATCACCAACGACAAGGAGTTCGCCATGGACATCCTGCACAACACCCAGGTGCTGTTTGTCCCCGGCAGCGGCTTCGACTGGCCGGAACCCGACCACTTCCGTCTGGTCATGCTCCCCAAGCCGGAGGAGATCACCGCCGCTTTGGGCCGCATTGGTGATTATCTGGCTACTTATCATCAGGACTAATCATCAGGACTAAAAAACTCGCCTGAGCAGTCGTATTTTTCCATAACAACGCAACGGGGACCGGGTATTGTACCCGGCCCCCTGTTTTTGTCGGTTGCGAATCCGTCCATCACGACCGGCTCGTATTCGTCTAACGGCTCATCAACACAGATTCACAGCAACACAAACGTGACCCCATTGTTGTATCGGTCCAGGTCTTTGTCGTTCCGCAGGTCCTCCGCCAGGGAAAACGCCTGGAGGGTGGCACTGTTGAAGATGGAGAAATCCTCTCCGGGGATGAAATCCTTGATTTGTCCCCGCAACTTCTGACCGCCCAGCTCCCGACGGATGGCGACCCGTATCTTGCCACCCTTGCCGGAGCTGCCGTAGCCGTGGATCAGCTTGACTGCCCGGCACCCCATGCGGCGGCTGGTGTACAGCTCGCCGCTCAAGCGGCGGAGCGCCTGGTCTACGGTGGGCATCCCCGCCTCCAGGTTGACGACACGGATGGTCTGTTTCACGATGGGTCCCTCCTCGCCTGTTTCTTCTAAGACAAGAAGTTATTGTAGCACACTTCTGAAAATTGCACAACCGCAGGGAGAAATTTTACGAAAAAAACAGGCCACTTTTCAGAAAAAAAGGGTTTACAACCGGGGGGAAGGCTGTTATAATAACATCTGTTGGAGATATGCACCCGTAGTTCAATGGATAGAGCGTCAGATTCCGGTTCTGAATGGTGGGGGTTCGAGTCCCTTCGGGTGTACCAACTGATTCCCGTTGATTTGTTCTCAAATCAACGGGAATTGTTTTGTTTTTAATAGAAAATCCGCTGATAAAGTGCAAACTCTACCAGCGGGTTTTTCGTTTTGCCCCAATTTTTACCCCTGGATTTTTTACCCCTGGAGTGAACATATTTTTCATCTTCAATTATTCATGCATTAACCTGGTTCCAGCGAATTTTGAAAATCAGTGGCTGCTGTCATCTGCGGCCAATACCAGTCGGTAAACAGCTTTTGAATAATGTCAAGCAGATCTGCATCGGTTAAACTTCTCTTGCCTTGCAAGTGAAGTGCCACTGCGGAAAAAACGCCGGAAAAGAACATGTCTGTCACCACCTCCTTTTTGGGTGTATCGGCAATTTTCACATCGATGTTATCAATCGTTTTTTCTCTCATTCTTCTGATAAAATGGGAAAGATTCTGTTCCGACATCAAAACGAGGATTCGCTCTGTGTTTTCGTGAAAGCATTTAATGAAAATTTCAAAGAAGTGCCTGTCATATGTGTTGTTTTCCTCGCCATACTCTTCCAAAGTCTCCCTTGTCTGTTTGAAAAAGCAGTCCTCCGCATATTCAATCAAATCAAAGACATCTTTGAAGTACCTGTAAAAAGTTGCGCGGCTGTACCCCGCCAGATTGATAATCTCCCGGACGGTGATTTGGGTTACACTTTTCTTCTGGGCTAGCTGGAAGAATGAATTGACAAGGGCTTCTCTTGTGGCATCCGTGATTTCTGGCTGTTTTTTCATATTGTTCTCCTGTGACATATCCTATATCAAAAAGCGATTGCCCCTTTTCATGGGCAGGCATTATCATTTTACAGCAGCGATTCCCGAAAAACAAGCGGCATCGGTCCATCGTGAGACATTTGTCTCAAATTGTCACTTGATGAACGATGTGTGCCACGGTATAATATCATTGTAAGACATCTGTTATACCATGAATCAGCTGGAATTAACAGCTGATTCCGCAGGAGGGTCAGCAGTGGCCCCATCATCACGAAGCCGGGTAAGGAGGCCGTTATGACATTACAGGAAGCCATGAGCGCACGACATAAAGTGAGCAAATACAAGGATACGCCGTTGCCAGCGGATGTTGTTCAGAAACTCAACGACAGAATCGAAGCGCAGAATCAGGAATACGGTTTGAATATCCAGCTTGTTACAGAGCACAAGGACGCGATGCCGGGGGTCATAGCAGCGCTGATGTCCAAGGGCGTCAAAAACTATATCATCCTCGCGGGGCCTGATACGCCGGACGTTGATGAGAAGCTGGGCTACAGCAGCGCCGATTTGATGCTTTACGCGCAAACCCTCGGGCTGAATAGCTGGTGGATCGGCGGTATGTACAGCCGCAAGAACGCGAAGAAGAACTCTAACGCAGGAGATAACGCGAAAATCATCGGGATCGTTGTGGTCGGCTATGGTCAAGACCAGGGCGTTCCGCACAAATCCAAAGCTGCGTCAGATGTATCGTCCTACGAAGGTACTGCCCCGGAATGGTTCAAGGCAGGCGTTTCAGCGGTCCTGTTAGCGCCGACGGCGATGAACAAGCAGGCATTTACCATCAAGGGCAAGGGCAATCAGGTGAGCATGACCTGCGACAACGGCTCCTATTCCGGTGCTGATTTGGGCATTGGCAAATATCATTTTGAGCTGGGCGCCGGCAAGGACAATTTTGAATGGGCATGATCGTCCCGTGCGACAATCCAAATGGATAACAAAAACCGGCAGGTCGTCACAGAAATCGTGGCGGCCTGCCGGATATTTTTGCGTTTATAGGCGTTTACAACTTGCTTTTCAGCAGCCCCAGCACGTCGGCGATTTTCTCCACCGGCTCCGGGCTTTCGCTGTTCAGCCAGTCATAGAGGATGGAAAAGGTGCCCTGAAAGACGAATTGCCGGAGATACTTCACTTCCGTCTCCGAATAATTGCTCTCATCGAGCATGTTTTGAAAAATGATGCCGATGCTGGGGATGGCGAACAGATGGGCGGCGAACTCCTGCATGGGAACAGACCGGACGAGGAGGCAGAACAGCTCCCGCTGGTCATACAAATGCTGCAAAATCAGCAGCAGGGCGTTATCGCTTTGCGTGATGACCTGCTTCAACTCCTCGTCCAACTGCCGGAGGAAGTCCGCCTCTATTTCGCAGAGCAGCTCCTCCTGGCTGCCGTAGTATTTATAGAACGTGGTGCGGTTGATTTCCGACACCTTGCAAAGCTCGTAGACCGTAATTTGGTTCAGCGGTTTTTCCCGGAGCAGCTTGAGCAACCCCGTTTTCAGCATGGTCTTGCTGATACGTACCCTCTGGTTTTCCATCTCTTTGATTCACCTCGACAAATTTTCAATATTTGTTGGTTTTAACGCAAAGAAGCAGCTTAGTGTTGCCTACAAAACATTTTAACGCCAACAGTTTGTTGACTTTAAGTACTTTCGTCTATTATAATGAAATCACAGCGATTTGTCAACATTATGCTGTAGGAGGTTCATAAAATGAAATTTTGGAGGCGAAACTGGTATTACATCGGCGGCGTCCTTTTTGTTCTGTTGGCCTTTGTCATGGGGCTGTGGGGCTGCGACCACTTGAGCAAAATCCGGGTCATCCTGATTTTCAGCTGGATGGGGATGCTAATGCACCAGTTTGAGGAATATGCGTTTCCCGGCGGTTTTCCCCTGATTTCCAACATGGCCGGACTGGGCGAGACGGAACACCCGGAGCACTACCCGCTGAACGCGAGGCAGAGCTTTTTGAGCAACGTCATCTTCTGCTACCTGAGCTACATCATCCCCATCTGCTTCCCCAATCTGGTCTGGATGGGGGCCAGCCAGGTGCTGGCCGGTGTGTGGCAGCTTCCGGGGCACGGCATTGCCATGAACGTGCGGCTGAAAAGCAAGTACAACCCCGGTCTGGCGTCCACGGCGGTTTTGCAGACGCCAGTGGCGATTTACTACATCTGGTACGTCTGCACCTACATGCCGGAAAAGGCGGGACAGCTCTGGTGGGGCATCCCCGGTTCCATCCTCATGTTACTCCTGACCTTTATCGTCCCCATTCTGGTGATGAAGGACAAAAATTCTCCCTATCCCTTTGAGGACCGGGAACTGTACGGTTACAACAAGGAACACGTCGCGGCGCTGTGGGAAGAACGGAAAGCTGCGAAGGCTGCAAAGGAGGACAATTAAAAATGGTGAAAAAGCTGGATAAATGGTGTGACATCAACTGGATCATCTTCATTTGCGTGACGGGTGTCGTCACCGGCGTACTCGCCGCCATCTTCTGGGACAAAATGCCCCTGGGCGCGCAGGGCGCGGTGTTTGTGGCGATGATTATGCCCTTCCACGTGCTGGAGGAGTGGAAATTCCCCGGCGGTCTCCACATTTTTTACAACGTTCTGCTGGGTCCGAAGGAGGCCGAAAAGCAGCAGCTTGACCGGTTCCCCATGAGCCGTCTCACCGATATGATCACCAACGTGGGCTTGCAGTGGATTCCGCTGGTCTATCTGGTCCTCAGCTTCTTCACCGGCCTCTCCAACGCCACCGCCCTGTGCATGATGCTGCTGTGCTTCATCGAAGTGTGCGCCCACACCGGTGCCGGCACGCTCACCTATTTCTGGCTGAGAAAGGACGGCAAGAGGACCATCTATCACCCCGGTTTTGCCACCTCCTGGATGATGTTCCTGCCTGCGGGGGTCTATATCGTGGCGCATTTGGAAAATGTCACCAGAAGCGACTGGCTCTGGGCGATCATCCTGTTCATCATCATGATGCTGATTTGCATTGTTCTGACGGAGACGCCGCTGAAAAAGTGGGTCTACAAGCAGGACAAGGGCGTGTTCGCCTTTGCCGACGCCAAGTATTATGAGAAGTACCCCTCCTTCTGGAAGAAGTGATACGAGGCAGACAGCATGAAATTCTGGAGACGATACTGGTACTGGATCGGCGGCGTTCTCTTTGTGGCTCTGGCTTTTATGATGGGACTGTGGGGCTGTGAACACCTGCCGAAGCTACAGACGATTTTGATTTTCAGCTGGATGGCCATGCTGGTCCATCAGGTGGAGGAATACGGTTTCCCCGGCGGGATGCCGTCCATCACCAACATGGCTGCCTTCCGGGAGAAGGAAGCGCCGGAGCGGTATCCCTTTAACGCGCAGCAGTGCTTCATCTGCAATGTGTTCCTGTGCTATGCCTTCTACATTCTGGCGATTTGCTTTCCCAACGTGATTTGGCTGGGGGCCTCTCAGGTGCTGTGTGTGCTGGTGCAGCTGGCGGCCCACGGCCTGCTCATCAACTTCTCGTTGAAGAGTTTTTATAACCCCGGCCTGGGTTCCACCGTGTTTTTGCAGCTGCCTGTCGCCATTTACTATATCTGGTATGTCTGTACCACCATGCCGGAACAGGCGCGGCAACTCTGGATCGGCGCTCCCGGTGCGATTATTGCAATGCTCATATGCTTCATCGCCCCCGTGTTGCTGATGCGGAACCGGAAGAATCCCTATCCCTTCGCTGAGGAGGAGATGTACGGGTACAAGAAGGAAAAAGTGCTGGAAATCTGGCAGGACAGCAAGCCCTCCCTGCTGCAAAGGGTCGGGCTGAAGTAACAACAAATATGAGCTTTTAGCTCTTAGCTATCAGCTATTAGCTTTGTAGTGCTTACCGATTCGCTCTGCACTTCGGATTCGCTACACAAAACAAACCGCTCACGACCAACCGATGTTTAACGCTGTTCGCTTTAGCCTGGCAGTGTGTAACTAACAGCTAACAGCTAACGGCTAATAGCTTATTAAAGTGAGGTGCAAAATGACCGAAAAGACTGTGATCTATTATTACTCTGGCTCCGGGAACAGCCTCTCTGTGGCGAAACACATTGGCGAGAAGCTGGGAAACACAACGCTTTTGTCCGTCTACACCCTGCGGGATACCCCGGAGGTCCCGGCGGACTGCACCCGAATCGGCATTGTGACCGCCACCTGGTTTGTACGCCCGCCGAGGGTGGTGAAGGAGGTCTGCGAAAAACTCCGCTGCTCCAGACAGCAGAGGATTTTTGTCGTCGCCACCTGCGGCGGCTATGACGGATATGTCTGCATCGACCTGAAAGCCATTTTGCAGCCCAAAACGGACTTCGCTGTGCAGACCTTCATGCTCCCCATGCCGCCCAACCATATTGTGGGTTTTTCTCCCCTGCCGGACTGGGCGAACCGTATTTACCTGAACCATGAGGCCAAGGCCACGGTTAAGATTGCGGAAAAAATCCAGGCGGACGCCCCCACCAGAAACCGAAAGGGCCTCAACCGCAAGGCTCTGGCGTGGGTATCCAAAACCTTCAACGGCTGGCTGGGCGTTGACCGGGACAGCGTGGAGGGCGGTTTCTACACCACAGACGCCTGCACCAAATGCGGCGTCTGCGAGAAGCTCTGCAAAAACGGGAACATCCAGCTGACCGGGGACGGCCCGGTCTGGGGCCACGACTGCCAGCAGTGCATGGCCTGTATCATGTGGTGTCCCAACCGGGCCATTCGTCACCCAAACGTGCCGGAGAAGCGCAGGCGCTACCAGAATCCGAACGTCACCCTGAAGGATATGATGCAGTCGGAATTTCATGTGGGTGAATGACGATGAGTTGGACATTAGAGAGTATCCCGGATCTTTCCGGTAAAGTGATGATCGTGACCGGGGCAAACAGCGGTCTGGGATTTGAAACGACAAAGGAGCTTTCCCGGAAAGGCGCAAAGGTCGTGATGGCCTGTCGCAACCCGCAAAGGGCGGAAGCGGCCATGCAAAAGATCCGGGATGCTGTTCCGGGCGCGGATCTGGATACCATGCTTTTAGACCTTGCCAGTCAAAAAAGCGTCGCAGAGTTTGCAGAGCGATTCATGCAGAAATACGATAGGCTTGATGTACTCGTCAACAATGCCGGAATTATGGCGGCGCCCTATTCCGAAACCGTCGATGGGTTTGAGAATCACTTTGCGACCAACTATCTCGGCCACTTTGCACTGACAGCAAGGTTGTTTGACCTGCTGGAATCGACACCGGGCGCGAGAGTGGTCAGCGTCAGCAGCCTTGCCTACTTTTTTGGGAATAAGATAGATTTTGAGAATCTGTATTATGAGCACAAAAAGGGTTACGGCAGATGGCGGGCCTATGGACGTTCCAAAATGGAAATACTGCTGTTCGCTTATGAAATGCAGCGGCGTCTCACGCGCACAGGCAAGTCTACCCTTTCGCTTGCTGCGCACCCAGGAATCGCACAGACAAATATTATGCCGGCGCAAGCGAATAACGCCTTCACAAAGAAGTTCTTAACGCTGGTCGCCAGTTTTTTGAAGCCGACCATCTATGGCGCAATGCCTTTGATTCGTGCGGCGACAGACACAGAGGTCGTGGGAGGCGAATATTTCGGGCCGTCCAAGGACAGGATGCCAGATGTCGTCAAGTCAAATAAGGCGTCTCACAATTTGGATACCGCAAAAAAGCTATGGGAAATTTCCGAAACCTTAACAGGACTTCATTATCTGGATGAGACATTGTAATTTTGATGTAAATCGGATCTCGTAAAAGGTCCATGTGGCTGGACAGGCGTATTATGCGACATTTATTCCCTATTGTTGCTTGATAAAGGCTCCTTTGTATCATACAATAAGTATGTACAACATCTGTCGCACAACGCATGGCGGTGGGTCGGTATTACTTTGCGGTTCAGCGGCGGCGATGCCGCAGGGAGGTGTTCAGGATGCTGCTTCAAATTTTCAGAGCGTGGCTCAAGTGGCGGAAGGACTGGGATTCCCTGTGCAACTGCTGTGGCAAATGCTGTTACACGCGTTCCGTCGGACCGGGCGGCAGGGTCATTATCCACTACAATGACCCCTGTGAGCATCTGGACACGCAAACCCATCTGTGCCGGGTTTTCGACGACCGCTTCCGCAAGTGTAAACACTGCGGGAAGGTCGGTTTGTTCACGGCGCTGTTCAATCCGTCTCTGCCGAAAGACTGTACCTATGTGCAGACCTTCCGGTTGTGGGACAGGGACGAAAGTACGTTGTAAAGGCACTGCATTTTTATCACGCAATCTGTCATAAGGAGGTATTCTCTATGCAAACATTGGAAGCCATTGCAAAAAGAAAATCAACGCGGAACTTTGACCCGAACAAGTCCGTACCGGATGCGGTGATCGATACCATCGTGAAGGCGGGCTGTCAGGCTCCCATCGGCGGGAACCAGCGGGATTCCCTGCACCTGACGGTCTGCCGCAGTAAAGACATCCTCGACGCCATCAACCAGTCCACTGCCGCCGCCATGAAAATCGAACCGCGGGATTTCTTCTACGGTGCGCCCGTTGTCGTCTTTGTCTCTGCCGCGAACAAGCAGATGGCCCCCGGCGTGGAATATGCCAACGCCGCCTGCGTCATCGAAAACATGCTGATCGCGGCCACAGACGCCGGGGTGGATAACATTTACCTCTGGGGCGCTGTACAGGCCCTGGCGAAGAACACGGAGCTGTGTGCCAAGATGGGGATACCGGAAGACTTCCGGCCTGTCTCCGCCGCAGCGCTTGGCTACAGCCTCAGCGGAGCTGCTCAGCCGAGAGAGCTGTCTGTGTCACTCAGCGCGAATTACATCTAATCGATCAACCGACAGCACCCACCGAAGAAGAGAACTGTTCTCCGGCGGGCGCTTACGCATGATACGACACATCGTTATGGAGGGAATTTCGTTATGAAAACTTTGATTGCTTATTATTCGAGAGGCGGCGCCACGAGAAAGGCGGCTGAAAAGCTCCAAACCATTACGAACGGAGATTTATTTGAGGTCAAAGGCGAAAAGAACTATGGCAATTATTTCACTGCGCTTGGAATTGCCAGAAAGGAATTCGCCGAAAACGAACTTCCGAAGGTAACGGGTAAAGTGGATAATTTCGATTCTTATAACCGTATCCTCATCGGGTTCCCGATTTGGTACAGCAAGTGTCCGCAATTAGTGATGTCATTTATCTCGCAGCATGATTTCTCCGGAAAAGAAGTTTATCCATTCTGCACCAGTGGAATGAGCGGGCCAGAGCAGGCAGTGGAGCAACTGAAAAGTGCCTGTGTGGGTGCGATTGTTCACACTGGGCTTCGTTTGAACAAGTGCGATGAAGAAAAGGTCGGAAAGTGGCTTGGAGGGAATCAAACATGAAAAGGGAATACGCGCAGTTAAAAGACTACATGGAGCAGAGTCAAAAGACCGTCGCCGTCACCGGCGCAGGCATCTCCTATCTTTACGGGATGCGTCGATTGAAACAGAGCGTCGGACGGATGAACGCCGGGCGCATTTTTTCCGCCTCGTATGTCCGCAAGAACCCGGAGAAGTTTTACGCGGTCATGAAGGACGCCTTTCTGGACGCCACCTTTGTCAAGGGGCCAAGTGCCGTCCACAGGCAGCTGGCGGAGCTGGAGCGGCAGGGTAAGCTCTGCGGCATTGTCACCCAGAATCTGGACTGTCTGCACACCATCGCCGGTTCCCAAAACGTGATAGAGTTTCAGGGCAGTTTCCGGGACAACGTCTGTATTGACTGCGGCGAGCGCTGTTATGATTATCAAGTGTGGAACCAGGGAAAGATGCCCCGCTGTGAGAAGTGCGGCGCGCCCCTGATGCCGACGGCGTTCTGTCGGGAATCTGGCGCAGGCAGCGATGTTTCGCGGGAAAGTATGCGGAAAGCCGCCGACCTGATTGCCCAGGCGGATTTGGTGCTGGTCATTGGCACCACCGGTTTCCGCAGCGAGGAATATCTGAGCCGCATGAGAGCCGGGACAAAGCTGGTGCAGATCAATCCGTCTGCGACGCAGTTTGACCAAATCGCGGACCTGAACATCCGGGCAGACGCCGCCGAAGCGCTGGACGCAGTTTTAAACGGATAAGGGCAGTACGCATATGAGGCTATTCAAAGGAGACCGGAATATGGACAAAATACAGCAGTTAGCTGATTATATTGACCAAAGCAGCAGCATCGTTGCAACCACCGGTGCGGGCATTTCCGTTGGCGGCGGAGGGGTCACGTATGGGCAGATGCGTTTCGCCCGCAGAGGCAGACGAGGCTCCGATGAAGGTTCTTTCCTGCCCACCTATCTGGAGACGATGTTCTCCTATCAGCCCAGCTTTGCCCACTATGCCCTGGCAGACCTGGAAGCGGAGGGCAAGCTCACCGGAATCATCACCACAAACGTGGACTGTATGCACACGATTGCCGGTTCCAAGAATGTGGCCGAAATTCAGGGCAGCGTTCAGGTCAACTGCTGCTCCAAGTGTGGCCGCCATTCTGACGGGTATGAGATTTGGAAACAGGACAAACTGCCCCGGTGTCAGGTCTGCGGCGGGGAAATCCTTCCCTGGCCGCTGTACAGCCACATCGGTCTGTGGGATGCGGATGTCAAAAAAGCCAGAGAGTGGATTTCAAAGGCCGACCTGATCCTTGTCATCGGAACACGGGGCAACTACGGAGACGTTTACTGGAGCAATCGGCGTAGAGATGCGGCCATTGTCCAAATCAATCCGGGACGTACCGGGTTTGACAGTGTAGCCAATCTGAACATCCGCCAGAACTCTGATGATGTCTTTCAAAGTCTGAAAAAACTGCGGCATGGAAATGGCTGAATGGGATAAAGATAGGATGTGAGCCTGATGAGATTTTCCAGAGGCGGTCAGAATGAGGACAAAATCCAACAGTTAGCCGATTACATTGACCAGAGCCACGCGATGGTAGCCATTACCGGCGCCGGGATCTCACTTTCCGGCGGCGGCGTGACCTATGGGCAGCTCTCCCGCAGCATCCGGCCAGGCGGGTTCGGGAGTGACCGTTTTTTGCGCTCCTACGTCAAAACGATGCACCACTATCACCCCAGCCCCAGCCACTACGCCCTGCGGGAGCTGGAGGAGGCCGGAAAGCTGATTGGCATTATCACCACCAACGAGGACTGTATGCACACGATGGCCGGTTCTAAGAACGTGGCGGAAATCCAGGGCAGCTGTCAAATTAACCGCTGCTCCAAATGCGGACGGCATTACGACGGTTATGAGATATGGGACCAGGAGGAGCTGCCCAAGTGTGAATCCTGCGGCGGGACGATCCTGCCCTGGGAGCTTTACAGCCACATTGGGCTTTGGGACGAGGGCGTGAAAAAGGCGCAGGACTGGATCTCAAAGGCGGATTTGATTCTTGTAATCGGAACCAACGGCTATTATGGCAGCGCCTATTGGAATTATCGGCGGCGAGACGCCGTCATTGTCCAAATCAATCCGGGACACACTGGATTTGACAGCGCGGCTGACCTGAACATCCGGGAACCATGTGACGATGTGTTTCAGAAATTGAAAGAAAGGTGGGGCGAACATGGCTGAGCAGGAAATCAAAAAGGAACTATCCGAAGAAGCACGGCTCCAGCAGCTGGCGGCGCAGATGCGGGCGCGGGAGTATCAGGGCCTCTCTGAGGAGGAAATTCAGGAGCGGGAACGGCAGAAGGAAATGCGCAAAAAGAAGAACATTGCGATACTGGAGGACACGCTGTCCATTCTGGAACAGGGCGGCTACGCCAAGAATGAGCAAGACGTGCGGCTTGCTTTCTCACCGGAGCAAATGCGGGAGATTCGGGTGTTCCTGCCGGAGGAGCTTACGGCGCTCATCGCTGCGGAGCAGGAAGAACCGCAGACGCAAAGCGTTCCCTCCTTCGGCTGTGAGAACGAGGACGCCCTTGTTCTGGCGCAGAAGCAGTATCAGCGGTTACAAGGCGAGGGAGACCCTGCGCCTAAAATCCTCGTGCTGAATCTGGCCAGCGCCACCCGACCCGGCGGCCAGACCCGGAACGGGGCCAGCGCCCAGGAGGAGGACCTCTGCCGTAGAACGTCCCTGCTGCTGTCTCTGGAGAGCGAGGGCGCAAAGCGGTACTACGACTACAACAACGCCAGAAAGACCCGCATGGGGTCTGACGGCGTACTGCTCTCCCCCAACGTGGAGGTCGTCAAGGATTCCTCGTCCGAAACCCTTGCCCAGCCGTTTCCCATCTCTGTCATGAGCTGCGCCGCCCCGATGGTGCGGCTGGGCCTGGAGGGGATGAGCCAGCAGGAGTACGAGGAAATGCTCTGTCGGCGTATTCAGGGGATGCTGCTGGTGGCGGCGTCTCAGGGCTATCGCCACCTGATTTTAGGCGCCTTCGGCTGCGGCGTGTACGGGAACGATGCGGCGCTTGTCTCTGATTTGTTCGCCCGTGTCATCCGAGCGTTCACCTATGCCGGAAAAGGCAGCGAACAGCTCTTTGATTCCATTCAGTTTGCGGTTCTCTGCCGTCCTGGAAAGGACTATAATTACAGGGAGTTTTGCCGGAATTTCTCTCCCGATTGAGCAGCTCCCCCAAGTTATTGTCTTCACCTTTGATTTGTCATTCATCCGGCCTAAAGGAGACCAACTCTATGAGTAATTCCACCATTTACGAACGCTTTGCAGAAACCGTGACACAATTTCCCGACCAGCCTGCCATTATCGAGCAGGAACAGTCCCTGACCTATGCTCAGCTTGACCGGCGCATTGACGTGATTGCAGTCAATTTCCCCTCACGCAGGGAGGGGCAAAGCCCCGGAAGTGCCGCTCGACGGCAGGAAACCTGCATCGGCATCGTGGCCGACCACGGGGCCGATTTCGTCGCCGCCATCTTTGCCGTGCTGAAAATCGGGGCGGCTTACGTTCCGGCGGAGCCGGATTTCCCGGAGGAACGCATCCGATTCATGATGCAGGAGAACAATGTGGGCTTCATCGTCACCCAGAAAAAGTATCAGGAGAAGCTGAAAGGCTTCCCTCTGCTGTTTTTAGAGGATATGACCGGAGAAACCGCTGTGCGGGAAAACACCCCCTTGACACGTCCCGATTCTCTGGCCTATATTTTATATACCTCCGGTTCCACCGGCGTGCCGAAGGGCGTCTGCGTGACCAACGCCAACGTCTGTCATTACGTCCGGGCGTTTCAGCACGAATTTCACCCCATGGCTGGGGACGTGATGCTGCAATACTCCGTCTGTTCCTTCGACATTTTCGTGGAAGAGGTGTTCACCACGCTGCTTTCCGGGGCCGCCCTCGCCATCCCGAACGGTCAGGCGAGAGCGGATGTCCATTCTCTGATGGACTTTGTGCGGGAGAAGAACGTGACCATGCTCAGCGGGTTCCCTTATCTGTTGATGGAACTGAACGCGCTGGAGCGCATCCCCTCCAGCCTGCGGCTGCTCATCAGCGGCGGCGACATTCTCCGGGAGAGTTATGTGGACCGTCTGCTGCCCCAGGTCACGGTCTACAATACCTATGGGCCGTCGGAGACCACCGTCTGTTGCAGCTATTTCCGCTGCAACGGCCAGAAGGCGCTGGAGGATGGCACCTATCCCATCGGGAAACCGGTGCTCGGAACGCAAATCGAGCTGTTGGACGAGGATGGAAAGCCCGTCCCCGCCGGTTCCGTGGGGGAGCTTTGCATCTTCGGCAGCGGCGTCTCCAACGGGTATCTTGACCAGAGCAGGAATGAGATGTTTGTGACAGCAGCGGACGGAAAGCGATTCTACCGGAGCGGCGATTTGGGCTATCTCCTGCCGGACGGCAATCTGGCGTTCCTCCACCGCAGAGACTCTCAGGTGATGATCCTGGGGAAACGGGTGGAGCCGGAGGAGGTGGAAAACGTCCTGTGCGACTGCGAGGAGGTGCAGACCGCCGTGGTCTGCCCGTTCACGGATGAACACGGCCTCTCCTACCTGACCGCCTATGTGGTCCCGGAAGGGACAGGGTTCGTTCTGTCCGAGGTCAAGAAAAAGCTGCGGCGCTATCTGACCGCCTTCATGATACCGGAGTTTTTCGTGATACTGGATCACATCCCCCTGACCCCCAACGGAAAGCCGGATGTGAAAAGCCTGCCGGTGGTGCTGAAAGAGGGGGCCTAGCGAATTGGACCTGACAATCAGAAAAGCGGACCGCTCCGACCTGGAGGAACTGCTGCGCTGGCGGGAAGTCGTTCTGCGGGAGGTGTTTTCCATCTCCGCCGGGGAAGATAGGACAGAGCTTCTCGCCGCAAACCGGGCGTATTACCAGACTGCGCTGGAAACGAGGGAACACATCGCCTGCTTCGCCTGCGTGGGAGAACAGACGGTTGGCTGCGGCGGCGTCTGCCTCTATCGGGAGATGCCCTCGCCGGACAATCCCAGCGGCAAATGCGGGTATCTGATGAATATTTACACCCTGCCCGCCCTGCGCCAGCAGGGTGTGGGAAAAGCGGTCGTGCAATGGCTGGTACAGGAGGCGAAGCGCTGGGGCGCAGAAAAGATTTATCTGGAGGCGTCGGAACAGGCATATCCCCTGTATCGGTCATTGGGCTTTCAGGATATGAAGGGATATTTGAAGTACAATATGAGCTGTTAGCTATTAGCCGTTAGCTGTTGCCGTCAAGCGGCACTTCCGAAGCTGCGCTTCTCCCTGTAGTCAGGCACTACAAACCCAAAACACAGTGCATAAAACGAAATGTGAAAACAACTGTTCGTAAGGTGCTGTCAGCAAAAGTTAAGCACCACAAAGCTAATAGCTAATAGCCAAAAGCTAAGAGCTAAAAAGGTGAGGGAGTATGAAAGCAGAAAAGGCCGTCACATTGCCAGTGAACGGAAAGAAGATACAGGTCTACTGCGCGTCTCAAGCAGCGCCGCTGGTGATTTATCACGCCGTAATGGGCGAAGGAAAAGCCCTATGGCAAGCCTGCCAGAAGGTAGACTGCCCGGCGTTTTCGCTGGCAGTCATCAACGGCGTGAGCTGGGACGACGATATGACGCCGTGGGCCATCCCGCCCATCTCCAAGGGGGACACCCCCTGTTCCGGCTGCGCAGACGCCTGGTTAGCGCAGCTCACCGGCGAACTGCTGCCGCAGATCACGGCAGCTCTCCCCTTCCCGCCGACCTATTGCGCCCTGGCGGGTTATTCCCTGGCAGGGTTGTTCGCCGTGTACGCAGGGTATAAGACGGACTGCTTCTCCCGCCTGATTTCTGCGTCCGGCTCGATGTGGTATCCTGACTTCGTGACCTTTGTCCAGCAGCACTTCATTTCGGAACAGGTGAAGGTGATTTACTTCTCCCTGGGAGATCAGGAGAGCCACACGAAAAATCAGTACCTCGCCCCGGTGGAGGAAAACACCCGGTTCCTGGCACAATATTTTTCGGAGCAGGGCATCCAAACGACCTTCCAGCTGAACAAAGGCAACCACTACCGGAACTCCACAGGCCGGATGGCCGTAGGGATTCAGTGGGCGCTGGAGCAGCAGCTTTGAGAGCCTGAACAGTTGCTATATGAAAAAGAATGATACCGGGCGCAGTGCGGTTTGCATTGCGCCCGGTATCTCTATTCCGGTGCTGTCTCGGCTTACGGAATCAATGCCGAGAGATTCTTTTGGTCTTTACAACCTATCTATCGGTCAGGATGCCTCCTCAAACTGGCTGTTGTACAGCTCTGCGTAGAACCCATTCTGTTTCAGCAGCTCCTCGTGATTGCCCTGCTCCACGATGTCGCCGTCCCGCATGACCAGGATGATGTCGGCGTTTTTGATGGTGGACAGCCGGTGGGCGATGACGAAGCTGGTGCGCTTGTTTGTCAGCTTGTCCATGGCCTGCTGGGTCAGCATTTCGGTCTTGGTGTCCACGCTGGAGGTGGCCTCGTCCAAAATCAGCATGGGGCTGTTTTGAATCATGGCTCTGGCGATGGTCATCAGCTGCTTCTGTCCGGCGGAGATGGAGGTGTTGTCGGTCAGGGTGGAGTCATACCCCTTGGGCAGCGCCTGAATAAATTCGTGGATACCGCAGGCTTTGCAGGCGTTTATCATCTGCTCCTCGGTGACGCCCTGAGTGTTGTAGAGCAGGTTCTCCCGAACGGTTCCCTCGAACAACCAAGTGTCCTGCAACACCATGCCGAACTGACTGTGGACGTTGCTTCTGGGGATGTCGGTGGTCGGAATGCCGTCAATCAGAATAGAGCCGCCAGTCGGCTCAAAGAACCGCATCAGCAGGTTGACCATGGTGGTCTTGCCTGCACCGGTGGGACCGACGATGGCCACCTTCTGCCCCGGCTTCACCTTGACGCTGAAGTCGTGGATGATTTCCTTCTCCGGCGCATTGGGATAGGCAAACTTCACATGGCGGAACTCCACCTCGCCGTGTACGTTCTCGATGCGCTTCACCTTGTCGGACTCGTCCTCCATCTCCTCTTCGGCCAGGAACTCAAAGACGCGCTCGGACGCAGCCGCGCAGGACTGCACCTGGGTCATAGCCTGAGAGATCTGCCGCAGCGGGGACTCAAACAGACGGGTGTAAATCAGGAAAGCGGTGATGACACCAAAGGTGATGTTGCCGTTGATGATTTGCCAGGCACCAACCACACAGACCGACACATAACCCAGGTTGCCGACGAAGGTCATCAGGGGCTGCATCAGACCGGACAGGAACTGGGAACGGAAGTTTGCGGTTTTCACAGCCTGGTTCAGAGAGGAGAAGGTATCCCGTACCTCGTCCTCCGCGTTCAGGATGCGGATGACGTCGTGACCTGTGTACATCTCCTCGATGTAGCCGTTCAGAGTACCCAGGCTTTCCTGCCGGGCGGTGAAGTATTTCTGAGAGCGGCTCATGATGACCACCATCAGCACCAGGCCGATGAGGGTTGCCAGAACCGTGGTGGTCGCCAGTACCCAGTCTGTGTAGTACATCATGATGAGACAGCCGATAAACTGTGCAAGGGCTGTGACCAGGTTAGAAAGACTGTTGGACATAGCCTGCCCGATCATATCCACATCGTTGGTCATACGGGAAAGCACGTCGCCTGCGGCGTTGCCGGAGAAGAATTTCAGCGGCAGACGGTTGATTTTGGTGTCGATGTCCCCGCGGAGCCGTTTGGCCGTCCGCTGGGTCACGGTCTGCATGATGAAGTGCTGGACAAAGCTACAGACTGCGCTGGCCAGATAGATGCCCAGCAGCAACAGCGCCACGCTTCGGACGCCAGCCATATCAATTTCACTGGAAAGGCCGTCGTAAATATAATCTGTCAGCCGACTGAGCTGATTCGGGCCAATGATGGTAAAGACTGCGCCAACGGCTGCCAGCACCAGCGCCAGAACGATGATGCCCACCTGACTTCTGCAATAGGAAAGCAGGCTCAGCAACGCGCCCTTCATATCCTTCGCTTTGCCGCCGCCTCCGCCACCCATGGGACCGCGACCCATCGGGCCTCTTCTCATGGGAGCGCCAGTTCGGGCGTAAGGTCTGGTTTGATTGTTTTCTGCCATAATAGACGCACCTCCTTACGCGTTCGCCGCAAGCTCTTCTGCCGAGAGCTGCGACAGGGCGATCTGCTGGTAGACAGAGCAGTTCTCCATCAGTTCCTCGTGGGTGCCGATCCCGGCGGCTGCGCCGTTGTCCAGCACCACGATCTTGTCCGCATTACGGATGGTGCCAATGCGCTGCGCCACGATCAGGCAGGTCGTCCCCTGCAAATCGGTCTTGATTCTCTGCCGCAAAATGCGGTCAGTCTTGTAGTCCAGCGCCGAGAAGGAGTCGTCGAAAATCAGAATCTCCGGCTTTCTGGCGATGGCTCTTGCAATCGACAGCCGCTGCTTCTGGCCGCCGGAGACGTTGGAGCCGCTCTGGGCGATCCAGCCGTCCTTTCCGCCGTCCATCGTCTGAACAAACTCTGTGGCCTGGGCGATGTCCAGAGCGTTGTCCACGTCGGCGTCGGTCAGCGTGTGCCCGCTCTTACCGAAGGTGACGTTGCCCTCCACGGTGTTGGCGAACAGCGTCGCCTTCTGGGGAATGTAGCCGATTTTGTCGTACAGGGTCTCAAAACTGTAGCTGGAAACGTCCTTGCCGTCCAGCAGCACGGTTCCGTCTGTCGCATCGTAGAGCCTTGCGACGAGACCGGCCAAGGTGGACTTGCCGGAGCCGGTGGCGCCGATAAAGGCCACCGTTTCGCCCTTCTTTGCCGAGAAGGAGATGTGTTTCAGGCAGTCCTCGGAGGCGTCGGGGTAACGGAAGGACACATCCTGGAATTCGATGCTTCCGGTTTCCTCAGCGGTCGTCTCCTTCCCCTCCCGCACAGCGATGTCACAGTCAATGACCTCGTTGATACGTTTCGCAGACACCTGCGCACGGGGCAGCATCATGAAAATCATTAGCAGCATGACAAAGGACATGATGACATATAGTGCGTAGGAGCTGAACGAAACGACCTCGCCCAGCATGATCGAGCGCTCAGAGGCGGCAGCCATGATTTCCTCTGTGGCGCCATTCAGGGGAATGTCGATGGCGTTGATGAGCCAGGCGCCTACATAATAGATGGCGACGCTCACACTGCTCTGAACGAACATCATAATGGGAGACAGGAAAGCCATTCCCCTGCCGGTGAACAACTGGGTCCGCATCAGATTGTCATTGGCCGTCTCGAATTTGTCCTCCTGATACTGTTCGGCATTGAAGGCCCGGACGACCCGGATGCCGCTCAGATTCTCGTCTGTGAGGCGGTTCACATCGTCGATTTGCCGCTGGACAATGCGGAACTTGGGGATCATGATCGCCAGCAGGACGACAAGGGAGACCACAACGATGGCCACCGCCGCAGCCACCACTGCGGAAAGCTGCCAGCTCTTGCCGACAATTTTAATGATGGCCCAAATCGCCATGATGGGGGCGCGGAGCATCATTTGCAGTCCCATGGCGATGATCATCTGAATCTGGGTGATGTCGTTGGTGGTACGGGTGATCAGGCTGGCGGTGGAGAACTGCTTGATTTCACCGCTGCCCATGGCCGCGACCTTGTTGAACAGCTTTGCCCGGACGTCAAAGGAGAAGTCCGCCGCGATCATGGCCGCCAGATAGCCGACCACCACTGTCAGCAGAGCGCTGCACAGGGCACAGCCCAGCATATTCCCACCGGCAACGAAGTACTGCGACAAATCCGTGACCTCGCTGCTGATGAGCACCGTGATTTCCGCCGTGTAGTCTGGCAGGCGCAAATCGAAATACACTTGGCCGCAGACCAGCAGCACGCACAAAAGCGCCAGCCACCGGTCTTTGGTCTTCATATTACTGAAAATATGAATCATAGAAATTCCTCCTGTCATAGAATGGATACGTTGCCGGAATCCTTTCGGATTCCATGTGCGACATTTGTTGTGCTGTCACTCTGCCACGCTTTCTGCTAATTATCAAGCGTCAAATTGCAACATATGTCGCATGATAGACTGCGGCTTCTAGCGGTAAAGTAAGCCAGCTGTAACCGCTTTTGCGCGTCACAAGTGGAACAACACAAAAATGAGCACCTTTGCGACATCTGTTGTATTATCACTCTAGCACTTTCAGTGCTAATTATCAAGCAACAATTTAAAACATGTGTCGCATGGAGCAAATTTTGCTTGCTATACTGCGACATCTGTTGTATAATACATCCATTGAGATAGGGCCATAAAATCTGTTTCCTATGCGCCCAGGAGGGATATACCTATGAAAAAGCAGCCGGAAATCACGGATGCCACAAGAGAGTCCTTTGTCAATGCGTTTTTTCAGTTGGCAAAGACGAAGAGCATCAGCCGAATCACCATCCGGGAGATCACGAACCTTGCCGGATACAACCGCACTACCTTTTACCGTTACTTTGAGGATGTCTATGCGCTGGTGGAATACGCTGAAGACGAGTTTTTGAGAGGTGTAAAAACTGCGTTGGAAATCCACGGCGCGGCGGAATCTATCAGCGGTGATAAATTTTTTGAGGTCATCATCAACAGTTTCCACGAAAACAAAGAGCGCATCTCTATCCTGGTGTCAGAACAAAACCGCTCTCATTTTTTGAGGAAGATCAAGGAAGCCATCACGAGCCATGTGGATCAGGAGCACAATGTAACGCCCAAAAAGCGGATCATCATGGATATTTATTTTTATGGAATTTTCCACGCCATCTCCACCAACCTGCAAAGCAAAGACGCTTTGTCGGATGAGGACCTAATGGACGTTATCAAGGCCATGTTCAACAGCTGGTATCGGCCTGAGATGACACGAGACGCATGACTTCCCTTTTGCGGGGCCACTTCCATTATGGATTCGGCCTCGCTTTTTTATATACTCTTTCCAAATTTAGGGGCGTGAATTGGGGGAGAATACAGAATTATACGACACTTGTCTGATTTTGTCCCTTGATGAACTTCTCACAGGAGGGTATAATATAAATCGTGCGATATGTGTCGCACGATTTATTGCTCCAGTCAGAGAGATATACTTGGATGGAGCGGGCAGAGGGAAAACAGCCATGAGGGAACACGACAACCAATCGGAAAGCGGCGTCAACGTCCTGTACTGCGGGGACAGAAACATCGAGGACGGCCTGATTCTGTCCGCCCTGTCGCTGCTCAGACACACGGCGGAGCCACTGCATATCTTTGTAATGACGATGAATCTGACCTTGGGGGAGCGTCAGATTTTACCCGTTTCCCAAGGAACTGTCCAATATCTGGACGGCTATGTCAAACAGAAAAATAAGGATAACTCCGTCACACGCATTGACGCAACCAGTCTGTTCCAGGCGGAGCCGCCCACGGCCAACCTGGGCACCCGCTTCACCCCCTGCTGTATGCTGCGGCTGTATGCCGACCAGGTGCCGGAGCTGCCGGAGCGCATCCTGTATTTGGACAACGACGTGTTGTGCCGAGGGGATTACAGCGCGTTCTATCACCAGGACATGGAGGGGTGTGAGCTGGCGGGTGTGCTGGACTACTACGGCAAGTGGTTCTTCCGGCAGAAGCTGCTCCACATGGATTACCTCAACTCCGGTGTGTTGCTGCTGAACCTGAGACAGATCCGGGAGACCAGCCTGTTCGCCAGATGCCGGGCCATGTGTCGTGACAAGCAGATGTTCATGCCGGATCAGTCCGCCATCAACAAGCTGGCCCAGTCCAAAAAGCGCTGGGGACGGGCCTACAACGAGCAGCGCAAGCTGCATCAAAACACCGTATTTCAACATTTCACCACCAGCTTCCGCTTTTTCCCCTGGGTACACACCCTGACGGTAAAGCCCTGGCAGATCGAACAGGTACACCAAAAGCTGAAGCTGCATGAATATGATGACATTTTTCAGGAGTATACTGATGTCACCACCGCCATGAAAGGATACTTGCTATGAAGCAGGATGAAATTCCAATCTTTTTCACCGTAGACGAGAGCTATGCCCCCTATCTGGACTGTGCAATTCGCTCCATGCAGGAAAATGCGTCCAAATCCCACACGTATCAAATCATCGTCCTTCATGAGGACTTGACCGAGGAGAGCCAGGAAAAGCTCTCAGCCACTGTAAAGCCTCCCTTCCAGATACGCTTTCTTGAGATGGAGGGAGCGAAGCGGAAGTACCGCTTGACGGTAAAAGACAAACTGGCAGGCATCACAGACCGAGCCGAGAATAGATTGCGGTGCGATTACTTTACGCTAACAATCTATTTTCGGCTCTTTATTGCCGATTTGTTTCCCGAATACGACAAGGGGATTTATCTGGACAGCGATATTGTGGTGCCGGGCGACATCTCCCAGCTGTTCCAGACCGAGCTGGGAGACAACATCATCGCCGCCTGCGCTGACCGCTCCATCACTCCAGTGCCTGAATTGGTGGAGTATGTGGAGCAGGCCGTGGGCGTTCCCATCGACCGGTATATCAACTCCGGCATCCTGGTGATGAACCTGAAAAAAATGCGGGAGGTGGGCTTCTCCGGGCATTTCCTCCACCTGCTCCAAACCTATCACTTTGACTGCCTCGCCCCGGATCAGGACTACTTCAACGCCATGTGCAATGGGAAAATCGTCTACCTGGACGAGAGCTGGGACGCCATGCCGCCGGAGGGCGGCGGCGGAACGGGTACGACATTGGAGCATCCCAACCTGATCCACTACAACCTGTTCCAAAAGCCCTGGTGCTATGACAATATCCCGTATGCGGACTACTTCTGGCGCTATGCGGAGGGTTCCCCCTTCTATGGGGACATCGTGCGGCACAAGGAGACTTATTCTGAGGAGCAGAAGCTGTCTGACCGCACCTGCCTGAGCAACATGGTGCGCAAGGGGCCAGAGGTGTGCAAACAACCCATCACTTTCCGTAAAATGAACGAAAAAGGAGAGAGGATTCGTGTATGTTAATCGGAGGCAACAAAGAGCAGGTAGTGGCCAATATGCGTACCGCCACAGAGCGCGGTGACCTGAACTGCAAAGTAGAGGTGGATGACCCTGATTTGTCCAAAGAGGAGCAGGACGCCATCACCCAGCATTTTCTGGACAACTACAAGACCTTTGGCTATCGGTTTTGCAACGTCTGCGCCAGAGCGCTGACGGACACCGCCACCAGATACCTGAACCGAAGCACCAAAATCGAAGGGCTGGAAAATCTGGCCGGGGTTCACGGCGGTGTCATCGTGACCAGCAACCACTTTAGTCCGCTGGACAACACAGCGGTACGCAGCGCCATCAACAAGGCGGGCTGGCGGCGGCTTTTCATGGTCAGCCAGGAGACGAACCTGGCCATGAAGGGGTGGATCGGCTTTTTGATGAACCACGAGGACATCATCCCTTTGGCCAACAACACCACCTATCTCCGCAAGCACTTTGGCCCCATGCTCCACGAGCGGCTGGCACAGGGCCACGCTGTACTGATTTATCCAGAGCAGGAGATGTGGTTTCACTATCGGAAGCCCCGGCCACCCAAGCGGGGCGCCTACTACTACGCCGCTGTCAACCGTGTTCCGGTGGTCTCCTGTTTTGTGGAGATCCGGGACCTGCCAGGGCAGGAGAACGACCAGTTCCACAAGACCCGGTATGTCATGCACGTCCTCCCTCCCATCTACCCCGACCCAGCCAAAAGTGACCGGGAAAACAGCGAGGAAATGATGGCGCAGGACTACCGCCAGAAGGTGGCCGCCTATGAACAGGCCTACGGAAAAAAACTGACCTATGACTTTGACGAGAGCGATATTGCCGGTTGGATTCCACGGACAGCAGAGGGCGAATAGCCCGCACAGAAAGGAAGGATCGTTGTGGAAGAGACAGCCAAAACCCTTCGCCTTGGTATCGACGTGGGTTCCACAACCGTCAAAGTGGTCATCACTGACCCGGAAACCGGGAAAATGCTCCACGCACGCTACGTGCGGCACAACGCCAGGCAGCAGGAGACAGTGGAAAGCCTGCTTCGGGAGGCGGCGGAACAATTCCCCGCGGCGCAGTTCCAAGCGGCGGTCTGCGGCTCCGGCGGCAGACCCATTGTACAAAAGCTGAGCGTTCCTTACATACAGGAGGTAGTGGCCAATTCCGCCGCTGTCCGGGCGCTGTACCCCAATGTGAGAACCGCGGTGGAGCTGGGCGGACAGGACGCAAAGGTCGTGTTCTTCTACTACGACGAACAAAAGGGGCAGCTCCAAACCTCGGATATGCGGATGAACGGTAGCTGCGCCGGGGGCACCGGCGCGTTCATTGACGAGGTGGCGGCGCTGCTGAACGTGGAGCCGGAGCAGTTTGAAGCCCTGGCGGAGCAGGGCCGCACCGTTTACGACATCTCTGGCAGGTGCGGTGTGTTCGCCAAGACGGACATCCAGCCGCTGCTCCTCTCTGGAGCCAGGAAGGAGGACATCGCCCTGTCCACCTTCCACGCCATTGTGAAGCAGACCATCGGCGGACTTGCCCAGGGGCTGGAGCTGACAGCCCCTATCATTTTTGAAGGCGGCCCGCTGACCTTTCACCCCACTTTGGTACGGGTGTTCGCGGAGCGGCTGCACTTGACGGAAAACGACATTGTCCGCCCGGAGCACCCGGAAACCATCGTGGCCTATGGCACAGCTATCGCCATCGACCAGCTTTTCCCCGACGAGGGGGACACCGCCACTCTGGAGGAGCTGTTGAAACGACTGGCGCAGTCAGAGGAAACTTCCAGCGCAGACGAGGACATGCAGAGGCCCTTCTTCCCTTCCTTGGAGGCACAGCAGACCTTTCGGGCGCGGCATGACCGGGAGCTGAAAGACCTCTGTCCACCGATGCCGGTGAACGGGGAGCTGTGGGTCTGGCTGGGCATCGACTCCGGCAGTACCACCTCCAAGTTTGTCCTGCTGGACGAGGAGGAGCGGGTCATTGACCGGTTCTATGCAAACAACAAAGGGGAGCCTTTGCTGGTGGTGCGGGACGGCCTGAACGCTCTCAAGCGGAAGTATGACGCGCAGGGAATCAAGCTCACCGTTCTGGGCCTTGGCACCACCGGCTACGGCGAGCAGCTGTTGGCCCGGGCATTTGGCGCGGACTACCACACCGTAGAGACCGTGGCCCACGCCATGGGCTGCACCCAGTACTACCCAGAGGCCACCTTCCTGCTGGACATCGGCGGTCAGGACATGAAAGCCATCTGGCTGGAGGACGGCATCATCACCAACATCATGCTGAACGAAGCCTGTTCCTCCGGGTGCGGCTCCTTCCTGGAAAATTTCGCGGTGAATCTGAATATCCCCGTGGAGGAGATCGCAGAGGCGGCGTTCCGCTCGAAGGCCCCGGCCCATCTGGGCAGCCGCTGCACCGTGTTTATGAACAGCACCATCATCAACGAGCAGCGGCGGGGCAAAGGCCCGGACGACATTATGGCGGGGCTGTGCCGTTCCATCATTGAGAACGTGTTCACCAAAGTGGTGCGCATCTCCAACACCGCCCAGTTGGGGGACTGCATCGTGGTGCAGGGCGGTACCTTCCGCAACCGGGCGGTGCTGCGGGCGCTGGAGGAATATCTGGGCGCACAGGTGAAGCTGGCCCCCTACCCCGGCGAAATGGGGGCCGTCGGCGCGGCTCTGGCAGTGAAGCGGCAGGTGGCGGAATCTGGCTATGGTCACGGCAGCACGTCCTCCTTCATCGGCTTTGACGCGGTGGAGCACTTTACCTATGAGACGCAGACCGGCGTTCCCTGTCTGGGCTGCGGCAACCGGTGCAGCCGCACCATCGTTCGCTTCTCCACAGGAAAACAATGGATCTCCGGCAACCGGTGCGAGAAGGGTGCGGCGGAGGCGCAGGATGGCTCCACGCCGGAGAAACCGGCAAAGGAAAAGCCGGCAGACCTGTTTGCGGAGCGGGAAAGACTGCTCTTTCAGGACTACCCTTATCAGCAGGCCGCCCCGGACAAGGGCGAGGTCGTCGGCCTGCCCAGGGTGCTGGAGTTCTGGGACAGTATGCCCTTCTGGAGCACCTTCTTCCGGGCGCTGGGCTATCAGGTGAAATTCTCCCATAAAAGCTCCCGCAAACTGTATGAGCAGGGACTGCAATATGTGGCCTCCGACACGGTCTGTTTCCCGGCAAAACTGGTACACGGCCACATTATGGACTTGGCGCAAGCGGGGGTTGACCGCATCTTTTTCCCTTATGTAATGCACATGCCCCCGGAGGGGGTGGACAAGCTCAGCCCCTATGTCTGCTCCATCCTCCAGGGCTATCCCATGGTGGTACGGAACTCCCAAGACCCGGCGCGGGGCGGGAAGGTCGTCTTTGACACCCCCGTCTTTCACTGGTTCGCGGAGAAAGACCGGAAGAAGCAGATTTGCCGCTATGCGATGGAGACGTTGGGCGCTGCCAGAGGGGAGGTGGAGTCCGCTTTCCGGGACGGCGAACAGGCGCTGCTCACCTTCCGAAATACGCTAACCGAACGAGGCGAGGAAGTGCTGCGCCAGGTGCATGAAAACGGCTCCTACGCGGTGGTGCTGGCAGGCCGCCCCTACCACACCGACCCCTTCATCTGCCACGACATCTTTAAGCGGTTCGAGGAGCGGGGCGTGCCGGTGCTGACCGTGGACAGCCTGCCCCATCTCAGTGAGCAGGATTTGAAAAACACCACCATCGAAATCACCAACAACTTCCACACCCGGATGTTGGAAGGCGCGATGGTGGCGGCGAAGGACCCGGCGCTGGAGTATGTGCAAATCGTCAGCTTCGGCTGCGGCCACGATGCCATTTTGTCCGATGAAATCAGCCGCATCCTCACCGAGAGCGGCAAAAAGTCCCCCCTCATCCTCAAGGTGGACGAGAGCGACGCCACCGGCTCCCTGGGCATCCGCATCCAGTCCTTCCTGGAGACCATTGAAATCAAGCGGCGGGACGCCCGGCTGCGGGAGAAGATGCTGCACTGGTACAGGGAGTTACCCGAACCCAGCCCGACCAAATTCTACAAGCAGGACAAGAAAACCCGCACGATTCTGGTTCCCAACATTTCAAAAGAGGTGTCCGTCCTGCTCTCCGCCATCATGGAGAAGGAAAATTATAAGGTTCAGACGCTGCCCATCGGCGGACGGGAGCAAATCGCGCTGGGAAAGAAGTATGTCCACAACGACATCTGTTTCCCCTGCCAGATGGTGATTGGTGAACTTATCAGCGCCTTACAGGAGGGACACTATCGACAGGACGAGGTGGCCGTAGCGATGGTGAAGTTCCAGTGCGATTGCCGGATGTCCCACTATGCGGGGCTGCTGCGCAAGGGCCTGGACAGAGCCGGGTTCACAGAGGTCCCCATCGTCACCACGGACATGGGCGACACAAAGGAGATGCACCCCGGTGTAGCCGTCCTTGGGGTCAGCGCGGTCTGGGAGGCGGTTTGGACGTTTATGATGCTGGACATCCTCACCGACCTGTGCCGGAAGATCCGTCCCTATGAGCTGCACCCCGGCGAGACGGATCAGGTCTATCAGGACTGCGTTGCACAGATTGCAGAAGGCATCCGTGGCGGCGTGGGCAGCGCCAGGCGTGCCTTTGCCCGCTGCATTGACCAAATGGGGAAGATTCCCTATGACCGGAGCCACCTGAAGCCAAAGGTGTTCGTCACCGGCGAGCTGCTGGTGACCTACCATCCCGGCTCCAACTTCAACATTGAGCGGTACTTAGAGGCCAACGGCATGGAGACGGCTTTTCCCAGGATCACCGACCAGCTGCGGAAGGATTTCCGGGCGACGGAGTGTGAGATCAAGGACTATCACGCCAACATCCCGCCCTATCCCCAGCTGGTGGAGGGACTGTTTGACTATGTGCAAAGACAGCTGGAGAAGGTCGCCATCCGGCACCCCCTTTATGAATACGCCAAAAAGCCGAAGGAGCTGTACCAGGAGGTCAGCGACATCATCCCGGAGACGCTGAGCTGCGGCGAGGGCTGGCTGATGGCGGCGGAAATCGCCCACAACGCCAAAGAGGGCGTCAAATCCTTTCTCATTTTGCAGCCCTTCGGCTGTCTGCCCAACCACGTCTGCGGCCGGGGCGTCATTAAGCGGCTCAAAGAGGAATATCCGGGCATCTCCATCCTGCCGCTGGATTTGGACCCAGACACCAGCTATGCCAACGTGGAGAACCGGCTGCAAATGCTCATCATGAATCATGGGGTAGAGCAGGCCACCGCCAGCTGAGGAGGGTCTCCCCTTCCGCGTTCCATCCCCTCAGGCAAAAACGAACGAGCGAGAACTTTCTACAGGGAAGTTCTCGCTCGTTTTTGACTGTCCTATTTGTTCGGTGTCCCGTTTTCCTCCGCTGCCGGACGGTACTCCACATACGCATAGGTGCTCTGCTCGCTCCGCTTCTGCATACAGGCATAGACCTGATCCCGCAGCGCTTCCTTTTGCGCCTGGGGTGTGAGGCTGGTATCCGCATAAAACGGGCCGTCCAGATACACGGTAGTTCTCGGCTTTTTTGAAAACCTTCGGCGCTGGTAAGTGGTGGTCATGCAAAAGGCCGGGACCTCGTTTTTGACTGCATAGTCGAAGGAGGTGGCAGGATACGGCCTGATTTGGGTGCAGTACGGCCAGACGTGCTGCTCCGGGTAAACGATGACGCAGTTGTTCTCCCGCAGTCGCTGGCGGACGGCGGCGAGGAATTTTTTCATCTGCTGGAAGTCCGATGGAATCGGCAGCGCGCCCATCCACGGCAACAGCGCGCCAATGACCGGAATCCCCAGGTTGGCGGGGCTTGCAATCGTGTAGCACCATTTAGGAGTACATACCAGGGCGGGGACAAACACGTCTCCGATGGGCTGGGTATGGTTCCCATAGACCACTGCTCCGGTATTGCGATAGCCCTTCCAGTCAACAGTCCTGACGATTTTCAGGTGGAGGACGAGCTTCCCGTAGAGCAGAGCGAACAGATAGCCGACGGCATACAAAATTCGCCGGACGAATCTGGCTCCTTTGCTCTCCCGTATCCAAACGTAATCTTCGGGCAAAGTATACGCCTGATCGGAGCTTTCTACAAAGTCGTCATGAAGCGTTTTGTAATATCGAACGCGGTTTGTGTCAGTCAATCTTGACTCATCTCCAGGTTTCCAATCGCTTTGTTTTATGGAATCTCTTATATTTTACTCCACGCGCCTTAAAACAGCAACCCCGGCAATGGAGCAAAAATCAGATAGAAGCGGCCAGTCAACCAAATTTCTCACTGCCTGACAGCATCTGTGGTTCCAGATAGCTGTCAGCTTTTTGCTCGGATTTCTGCGCGTCAGGGCATTATCGAAGCAAACTGGGCTGTTTCGTCATTTGCTGGGAAAATCTTCTCTTTTTGCCTTTTCATAATCTTCCCGGAAGCGCAAATACTACCTCCGCGACATGATTCAGGCGGCGCGGCTGACCCGCTGCGCCGCAATGATCCCAATTTGGAGGTAGAGAGATATGAAAGCGACAGGAATTGTACGGCGAATCGACGACTTAGGCCGCGTGGTTATTCCCAAAGAGATAAGGCGGACCATGCGTATCCGGGAGGGCGACCCGCTGGAAATCTATACAGACCGGGATGGAGAAGTGATTTTCAAAAAATACTCCCTTATGGGCAGCCTCAGCGACTTTGCCGGCCAGTTCTGCGAGACGCTCTACAAAACCACCGGCCACCCTGCGGTCATCACTGACCGGGACGCCGTGATTTCCGTCTCCGGCCTGCCCCGGCGGGAGCTGATGCAGGGACGCATCTCCCTCCCCCTGGAGAACATCATGGAGGGGCGGCAGGTCTACCAGTACCGCCCCGGAGAGGCCCGGCTACCCCTGACGGACAACTACCCGGAGGCTGCGGTGTTCACTGCCGCCCCCATCCTGAGCCAGGGGGATGTACTGGGCTGCGTGGTGTTTTCCGGGAAAGAAGCGGACAGCCCCATGGGGGAGACGGAATACAAACTGGCCCAGACCGTATCCGGCTTTCTGGGACGGCATATGGAAAATTAAACGCTGGTTATCCCGTTGAATCAACCTCTTGGGTGAGCCGTTCGTTCGTTGTTAGCCATTTCCATCAAACGGCACTTCTGAAGCTACGCTTCTCCCTGTAGTCAGGTACACTAAGCCAATCGTGAAGAGTTGCAAAGAAAAGCGGCCGCTGCCCTCTGCGGACAAAAAAGCCCCCGGCGCAGTCGCGTCGGGGAACTTTTCACAAGGCGATGGGATTGCCCTCAAATTTTTCTGTGTGATTCACTGTCCGCCTTCCAGCCGATACTTCTGCTGGACAAACTGCACCATCTGCCGGGCGGTGCGGAACAGCTTCCGGTTGGTACGGTAGGTTAGAAAGATGTCCCGGCTGCTGGTCAGCCCCTCCAGAGGGACTTCTGCAATCCGGTCCCAGGGCAGGTGATCCACCCTGGCCAAAATCGCCACTCCCATGCCCTCCGCCACCAGGTTTGCGATGGCCGGCTCATTGTAGGCGTAATGGCACAAGTCCGGCTGAACGTTCTGCTGCCGGAGATAGTCCATGATGGGTTTGTGCATGAGGGAACGGTCAAAGTAAGTCACCATTGGCGCGCCGTTCAGCTCGCTCCCCGCCAATGGGACCCCCTCCTGCTGGTATTTTTTCTCCATCCAATGGCCCTTGGGAACAATGAGCACCAGAGGCTGGCGGAGAATGGGGATCTGGGTCAGCTCACTGTGGCCGTCGATGGCGGAGCTGAACGCCAGGTCTACGGTGTTGTTTTGCAGGGCCTGGATGATCTCTCCGGTGTCCATCTCCACGGACTTCAAATGGGCGGAGGAGGCCCGGCCCGTGGCCTGGAACGCCCGGAACAGCTGGGGCAGAAAATGCTCCGACAAAGGATTGATGTAGGCAATGGTCAGCGTATCCTCCGCCTGGTCTTTCAGGCGTTTCATCTCCCGTGTGGCGGCATCCACATCCCGGATGATCTGCCGGGCGTGGTAGAGGAACACCTCTCCCTCGGCGGTCAGAGCAATACCCCGCCCCCTTTTCTCGAATAGGGGGACTCCCAGCTCGTCCTCCAGCTTGCTCAGCGACATACTCAGGCTGGGCTGGGCGATCATCAGCTCCTTGGCGGCGCTGGCCATGTGCATCCGCTCCGCCGTTTTCTCAAAATAGATGATTTGATTCAGCGTCATGTTTCGTCTCTCTCCTGTTCACCACAAACCCTCTTTTACTTATATAGGATATATCAATTTTGGCTATTAGTCAAGAGTTTAAAGTGATGAAACATATATGCGATGAAAGGTTTTCCCTATCCAACGCCGGTTTTCCCCGCTTCGGGGAAGATGCAGAGCACGTATTCCCGAAACACATAATCCACGTTGGCCGGGGTCACCCCTGTATACAAGTTCGTGCCGATTTGAACGGTGGCCCCGTCCGCCTTGCAAAGCCCCAGGCAAGGGGAGGGCTTCGCCGTCACCTGTTCCGCCAAACCGTTTTCCTGAATCAACGTCTGGAACCGCTCCAGAACCTCCTCCGCCAGCTGCCGTTTACAGGCCCCATTCGACTCCATACAGACCAATACCTCAAACATAACGAACCTCCTAACCTTTCATCGCGGGAACAACAGCGCCCGCAGGAGACGCAGAACGTCGTTCTGTCCTCCTTCGGGCGCAACTTTTGGGGCATCACCGCCCCAAAGTACCTGTTTTGTTCTGAAACCTGTGCTGATTTTACCTGCTGCGGCGGCAGAATACCTCTTTTGGGAAACTTCCACAAGGCCATGGGGCACCCCAAAGCCCCAACGCCGCTAAACTTTATTATAATAAAGTGCAGACGGAAAGTCAATTACAAATTGCAGCTTTTTGGCGGATATCCTGCATAATTCACATTTCGTACATATTTTCCCGTCACATTTCCGCAACAGAACACCTATTTTACAAAGCACACCGCCCGGAGTTCATCTCCGGGCGGCGAAACCGGTATTTAATGTATGCTATGGCGGGACAGGAAAAGAATCACTGATACTTCTTCATCCGCTCCAAAATCTCGTTGACCGTGACCTCCGGAGTGGCGAAGTTGGTGATGACCTCGTCGGCGGCACCGAAATAATAGGGCTTCCTGGCCTCGAAGCGGTCGATGAAATCCTGCTTGCCGTTCTGAGCCAGGGGGCGGTCGGCCAGGTCCTCTCCGTCGAAAATCTCGTCCACCGGGCGGTTGAGCAGGAACACCACACCGTTGTTGCGCAGGGCCTTGACGTTCTCCTCCCGCAAAATCATGCCGCCGCCAGTGGCGATGATGAGGTCGTCCATGCGCTCCAGTTCGTGGCACAGGGCGGTCTCCAGGTCCCGGTAATAGCCCTCGCCGTCGGTGGCGAAAATCTCCGAGGTGGTGCGGTTCTCCCGGGTCTGGATAGTCACGTCGGCGTCCACCAGAGTGCGTCCGAGTTTTTCGCTGAGCAGCAGGCCACAGGTGGTCTTTCCGCTGCCCATCATGCCAATGAGTACAATGTTTTTCATAGGGGTCTCTCTCCATTTCTCAGGCGGCAACGTACCGCCAAAACAGTCTTGGTTTCACACTTTAACGCGGTGTGGTGCGAAATTGCGCGGATAAAAAAACAGCTGTCAACCATCTCTTGTGACAGCGGGATTATTATATATGAAATATCCCGTTTTGTCAACACAGCCTGCGGACTTTTGGAAAAGAAACGAGGGATAGAGAGAAAAAGAGGATGATTTTACCGCGATTTTTCAAAACTGTCCAAAATCCTATTGAAAATTCCGGCGGAGACTGGTAAAATAACAAAAGAACACTCTGCGTTATCTTCTGTTTGCAGGTCGTCTTTCCCTGAACCCGTTACAACGAAAGGAGCTTTCCTATGTACCGTATTCTCGAACTGAACCCCCAGCTGCAACCCTTTGAAGGGGACATTCAGCTGCGGATGGACAACTATTATCGCAAGAAAGACCAGCTTGTGGGCGATGGCCGCACCCTGAATGAGTTCTCCAACGCCTATCTGTACTTCGGCTTCCACCACGTAGAGGACGGCTGGGTCTACCGGGAGTGGGCGCCCGGCGCGGATCAGCTCTATCTGGAGGGCGATTTCAACGACTGGAACAAGACCAGCCACCCTCTGGAGAAGATCGACCCCTACTTTGGCACCTGGGAGATCAAGCTGCCGGAGGAGGCCCTCCACAACGCCAGCATGGTGAAAACCGTGGTAAAAAACGGCGACGCCCTCACCGAACACATCCCCCTCTACGCCCGGCGGGTGGTACAGGACGAGGCCACCCTGCAATGGTGCTGCGAGGTCTGGGACGACCGGAAGCAGTTCCCCTGGACGGACTACGGGTTCCATCTGGACGCGCCCCTTTATATCTACGAGGCCCACGTGGGCATGGCCCAGGAGGAGGAGCGGGTCGGCACCTACCGGGAGTTTGCGGACAAGACCCTGCCCCGCATCAAAAAGGCGGGCTATAACACCATCCAGCTGATGGCCATTATGGAGCACCCCTATTACGGCTCCTTCGGCTACCAGGTGTCCAACTTTTACGCCGCCTCCAGCTGGTTCGGCGTGCCGGAGGATTTGAAATACCTGGTCAACAAGGCCCACTCCATGGGCCTGCGGGTGCTGCTGGATGTGGTCCACTCCCACGCCGTCAAGAACACCGCCGAGGGCATCAACCTCTTTGACGGCACCACCGAGCAGTTTTTCCACTCCGGCGAGCGGGGGGAGCATCCCGCCTGGGGGACCAAGTGCTTCAACTATGACCGCAACGAGGTGCTGCACTTCCTGCTGTCCAACCTGAAATTCTGGATGACGGAGTACCACTTCGACGGCTTCCGGTTCGACGGCGTCACCTCCATGCTCTACCTGGACCACGGCCTGGGCACCGACTTCAACTCCAACGACAAGTACTTCTCCATGAACACCGACACCCAGGCCATCACCTACCTCCAGCTGGCCAACGAGCTGATCCGGCAGGTGAACCCCTACGCCGTCACCATCGCGGAGGATATGTCCGGTATGCCGGGGATGTGCCTGCCCATCCAGGACGGCGGACTTGGCTTCGACTACCGGCTGGGCATGGGCCTGCCGGATATGTGGATCAAGCTGGTGAAGGAGCAGTCCGACGACGCCTGGGACCTCCAGCAAATTTGGGGCTCCATGTGCCTGCGCCGCCCCGGTGAAAAGACCATCGCCTATGTGGAGAGCCACGACCAGGCTCTGGTGGGCGACAAGACCATGATCTTCCGGCTGGCGGACGCCGCCATGTACACCGACATGAACAAGGACTGCCACACCCTGGTCATTGACCGGGCCATCGCCCTGCACAAGATGATCCGTCTGCTGACCATCGGCGGCGGCGGCGAGGGCTATCTGAACTTCATGGGCAACGAGTTCGGCCACCCCGAGTGGATCGACTTCCCCCGGGAGGGCAACGGCTGGAGCTTCAAGTATTGCCGCCGCCAGTGGAGCCTGCTGGACAACGGATTTTTGAAGTACCAGTGGCTGGGCGACTTTGACCGTGACATGGTCGCCGTCGCCAAGCGCTACCGCATCTTCGACCAGGGCATGGCCGACCTGAAAACGGTCAACACAGCCGACCACGTGCTGGCGTTCGAGCGCAACAACCTGCTGTTCGTGTTCAACTTCCATCCCACCCAGTCTTTCACCGACTATATGATCCCCGTGTCCCAGCCCTACGACTACGAGGTGGTCCTTTGCAGTGACGACTGGAAATACGGCGGCCAGGGCCGCATCTACCACGAACGCTATTCCTCCCTCGTTCCCGGCGTGGGGGGCAGCAACCTGAAGCTGTACCTGCCCAGCCGTACCGCCGTGGTGCTGCGGCCTGTGCCTCAGCAGGAACCGGTGAACTGAGAAGTGAGCTAGTATGACCCAGCGCCGGAGGCGAATCCCTCTCCTCCGGCGCTTTTTTTGAAAAAACGAAAATTTGCTCTTGACATTTCCGCGTTTTGTGGTAAACTATACTTCGTTGCGCGGGAGTAGCTCATCTGGTAGAGCGCCACCTTGCCAAGGTGGAGGTAGCGAGTTCGAGCCTCGTCTTCCGCTCCAATCGAAAGGCCCACTTTGTTGGGCCTTTTTCTTTTGCCCGGTGGATGTAATCGAACTCGTTACCTCCACCCAAAATCCGCCGGCAGGCGGATTTTTGCAATCAGAGGTTCCCGGTTCCCGGAAAAGGCGCAAGACTTTTCCGGGACAGGGTTGCGAGTTCCGAGCCTCGTCTCCCGCTCCAATCGAAAGGCCCACTTTGTTGGGCCTTTTTCTTTTGCCCGGTGGATGTAATCGAACTCGATACCTCCACCCAAAATCCGCCGGTAGGCGGATTTTTGCAATCAGAGGTTCCCGGTTCCCGGAAAAGGCGCAAGACTTTTCCGGGACAGGGTTGCGAGTTCCGAGCCTCGTCTTCCGCTCCAATCGAAAGGCCCACTTTGTTGGGCCTTTTTCTTTTGCCCGGTGGATGTAATCGAACTCGTTACCTCCACCAAAATCCGCCGGTAGGCGGATTTTTTTCTATCTGGTTATTCCTTTGTACTAGCCTGTCTGTACTCCCGGCACAAACCCCTCCACCATGCTAACGCATGGTCCCCCTCCCCTTTTGCGACTCGCATGGCCTAAAGGCCATCGCTCCCTGCATTTGCGCTAAAAAGGAATTGGCCATTCGGCCAGCGCTTCACAGGGGCGGCAAGAGGGGCGGTCAGTGAACGAAACGTTCTTCCTTGTGGGGAACTGATACGATACCAGACAAAAGTGCTGCGTATAGGGGATAACCAGCTTTTTCTATTCCGCCTCTCCCCTCCCCTGCCTCCCCGAAATCCGCACCGTCAAAACGCACAAAAAAACTGCAAAATCCCCTTTTATTTTTGAATCCGCTAACCGTTTACGCAGGATTTTGACCGTTCGCGCAAAACCTATTGACCTTTTCCCTGAAAAAATGTTAAATTGCTTTTATGTTGAAATTAACCAAGGGGCTTTGCCCCACCCGTTCCATTCAAAGGAGGAATAGAAATGTTGAAACGAACAGCGCGTCGGCTTCTGGCGTGGAGCGTAGTTTTCGCCATGCTGTTCAGCCTGACGGTCCAGCCCGCTGCGGCGGCGGACACGTCCGGCGACAGCAGCGCCGCAGCCTACAGCGTCCAGGCGGACGAGGACGCGGCGGACGAGAGCACCGAAGCGGAACCCGCTGAGGAAGAGGCGGAAACCGACCCCGCAGACGCGGACAGCGGCGAGGCCAACGAGAGCGCGGATGAATCTGCGGAAGAACCCGCCGACGAGAGCGGCGAAGAGGCCACACTCACCGTCAGCGCAGCGGCGGCCACCGTCTCCGAAGAGGAAGAAGAAGCCGAAACCACCGTGACGGCCAGCGCCTACGACGAACCCGCCACGGACAGCGACGGCGTCTATCAGATCTCCACCGCAAGCGAGCTGTTCTGGTTCGCGGAGCTGGTCAACAGCGGCACCGCCGACGCTGACGCGGTCCTGACGGCGGACATCGACCTGGAGAGCGAAGAGTGGACGCCCATCGGCGACTACGATTCCGATGCCAGCCTGACCTACACCGGCACCTTTGACGGCGGTGGGTTCACCGTTTCCGGGCTTTATATCGTCGTCGGCGCGAACTTAAGCAACTATGGTGGTCTGTTTGGGTACGTTGGCGACGGTGGCACGGTGCAAAACCTCACTGTGGAAGGCAGCGTCACAGCCGTACGGTATGCGGCCGGCATTGCTGGCTATGTCAGCAGTGAAGGTGCGGTCAACAACTGCACCAATAAGGCCAGCGTTACCGGCAACACCGGTTATGCGGGCGGCGTGGTCGGCTACTGCGAGGGCAACATTACCAGCTGTACCAACAGCGGCACGGTCAAAGGTTCTGATTATGTAGGCGGCGTAGTCGGCTATAGTGAAGGCGAGATGACCGACTGCGAAAACAGCGGTGGGGTCACTGGCTACAACTATTATGTAGGCGGCGTGGTTGGCTACTGCACTGCCGCAGTTTCTGACAGCAGCAACAGCGGCACAGTCAAAGGCGCTGTAGATGTAGGCGGTGTGGTCGGCTACTGCACCGGCGCAGGCGCGCTCACCAACTGCACCAACAGCGGCACGGTCACCGGTCAAGGGAACAATACAGGCGGTGTGGTCGGCTACTGCGATGGCGACATTTCCAACTGTACCAACTGCGACAGCGGCACGGTTTCTAGTTCTCAGTACGTAGGCGGCGTAGTTGCCTATGCAACTGGCACGGTCTCAGACTGCTCCAACAGCGCTACAGTCAGTGGCATCCAGTATGTGGGCGGTATCGTCGGTCTGATTGAAGCCGAGCTTTCTGACTGCGAAAACACCGGTGAAATCACTGCCAGTGGCTCTAATGTGGGCGGCATAGCCGGGAAAACCAACAGCGAGATTTCCAACTGCACTAACAGCGGCGCGGTCACCGGCGCGGACCAAGTCGGTGGTGTGGTCGGTAACAGTACCAGCGCTGTGACTGCCTGCACCAACGAGGGCGACGTGACCATCACCGGTTCCGGCAGCAGTTACTACGCGGGCGGCGTGGCCGGTTATATCGACGGCGGCACTGTGACCGACTGTATCAACAATGGCGATGTGTCTGTCACCAGCAGCGCTTATGCGGGCGGCGTGGTCGGTTACAACACTGGCACGCTCATCGACTGCACCAACAGCGGCACCGTCACCGGTCAAGGGAACTATGCGGGCGGCGTGGTCGGTTCCAATACCGGCAGCGTCTCCGGTTGCTCGAACTCTGGAGCGGTCAGCAACAGCAGCTCCCCTGTGGGCGGTGTGATTGGTTACAACACCGGCAGCGTCTCAGGCTGCTCGAACTCTGAAACGGTCACCGGCAGCAGTTTAGCGGGCGGCGTGGTTTGCCTTAACAGTAACAGTGGCACTGTCACCAACTGCTACAACACTGGCAGCATCTCCGGCAATTCCGCGCCTACGGGCGGCGTGGTCGGCAACGGCGGCACCATCACCAACTGCTACAACACCGGCAGCGTCTCCGGCACTGTCGCGGCCATTACGGGCGGTGTGGCTGGCGGTGGCACTGTTACCAACTGCTACTACCTGGAAGGCACTTCCCAAAACAGCTACGGCACCAGCGTGACCGCCGACCAGCTGGCCAGCGGCGAGGTGGCCTATCTGCTCAACGAGAGCGTCTCCGGCGGCGACACCTGGTTCCAGAACCTGGACAACGGCAAGACCGTGGACGCTTCCCCCGTGCTGGACAGCACCCACGGCGCGGTGTACTATGGCTATACCTGCACTTCCACGACGGCCGGTTACAGCAACAGCCAGCTCTACGACACTACGGGGCACACCTATGACGACAACGGCTTCTGTACCAAGTGCGGCGCGTATGAACCTGCCGAGCAGAACAGCGACGGCTATTATGAAATCGACAACGCGGGCAAGCTGTTCTGGTTCGCGGCGCTGGTCAACGGCGACACCACCCAGGAGGATGTCACGGAGGCTGTGTCCGGCGCGAACGCCGTTTTGACGGCGGACATCGACCTGAGCGTCACCACCGACACCCACACCAGCACGAAATGGACGCCCATTGGTAACTACAGCAGCAACAGCATCAGTTACACCGGCACCTTTGACGGCAGGGGCTACACCATTTCCGGACTGTACATCAACAACTCCAGCAGGTTTCAGGGCCTGTTTGGGTACGTCAGCAGCGGCGGCAGGGTGCAAAACGTCACCGTCAGCGGCAGAGTTTCCGGCACCAACAATGTAGGCGGCGTGGTCGGCTATAATGACTCTGGCACCGTCACTGGCTGCACAAGCAACGCCACGGTCACCAGCAGCAGCTTCTTTACGGGCGGCGTGGTCGGCAACAACTACGGCTCCATCACTAACTGCTACAGCACAGGCAGAGTCACCGGCGGCGGCAACAGTGCGGGCGGCGTGGCCGGTTACAACGGCGACACCGGCACCATCACCAACTGCTATAACACCGGTGCGGTCAGCAGCAGCAAAACCTATGCAGGCGGCGTGGCCGCTGCCAACAGCGGCACCATCGCCAACTGCTACAGCACAGGCGCGGTCAGCGGCAGCTCCTATGTGGGCGGCCTGCTTGGAAATAGTTACTCCGGCACCATCACCAACTGCTACTATCTGGACACCGTGGGCAGCGACAGTTATGCCACCGCCAAGACTGCCGACGAGTTTGCCAGCGGCGAGGTGGCCTACCTGCTCAACGAGAGCGTCTCCGGCGGCGCCACCTGGTTCCAGACCATCGGCACAGATGAAACCCCCGT
Organism: Oscillospiraceae bacterium Zagget6; assembly: GCA_001941075.1. Classification (GTDB taxonomy): domain Bacteria; phylum Bacillota; class Clostridia; order Oscillospirales; family Oscillospiraceae; genus Onthomonas. The sequence continues at coordinate 79,870 of MSHH01000075.1, forward strand.
GCTGGACAGCAGCCACGGCATGGTGTACTATGGCTATACCTGCACTTCCACGACGGCCGGTTACAGCAACAGCCAGCTCTACGACACTACGGGGCACACCTATGACGACAACGGCTTCTGTACCAAGTGCGGTGCGTATGAACCCGCCGAGCTGAACAGCGATGGGTATTACGAAATCGACAACACGGGCAAGCTGTTCTGGTTCGCGGCGCTGGTCAACGGCGACACCACCCAGGAGAATGTCACGGAGGCGGTTTCCGGCGCGAACGCCATTTTGACCGCAGACATCGACCTGAGCGGCAGAGAGTGGACGCCCATCGGGGACGGACAGTCGTACAGCAACAGCACTGATAATAGGCCGATGTATACCGGCACCTTTGACGGCGACGGCTACACCATCTCCGGCCTGACCATCAGCAACGAACTGGTCGGTCAGGGCCTGTTCGGATTCATGAAAGGCGGCACCGTCAAGAATCTGACCCTTGCGGAAGTGAACGTGGAGGCCGGAAGCTACAGCGGCGCTGTGGTGGGCACCATTTATGGGGGCAGCATCAGCAACGTGGCCGTTATCAGCGGCAGCGTCACCACGACCGGCGACCGCGCAGGCGGCCTTGCGGGTCGGGTGCGCACCTACTGCACGGTCAGCGGCTGTTACAACGCCGCCACCGTCACCGCAGGCGGAAGCTATGCGGGCGGCATCTGCGGCGATCTCTGGAACGGCGGCACCATCACCAACTGCTACAACATCGGAACGGTCAGCGGCAGCTACAGCGTGGGCGGCATCACCGGGCTGATTTACAACGGCAGCGCGGCTATCACCAACTGCTACAGCATGGGGACCCTGTCCTCCAGCGGCACCGTGGGCGGCATTGTCGGCGAAGTGAGCGGCACCCACACCATCTCCAATAACTACTACCTGGACACCACCGCCGACACCGGCATTGCCTCCGGCGACGGTGAAGCCACCGCCAAGACCGCCAACGAGTTCGCCAGCGGCGAGGTGGCCTGGCTGCTCCAGAGCAGCCAGAACGAGCAGGTTTGGGGCCAGGCCCTGACCGGCGACGCCGAAGCGTACCCCGTCCTCACCGACGAGGCCGCCAAGCTGGTGGTCAAGCTGGACTTCTACCTGGTGGAGGACAGCGAGGTCAGCGCAACGGCGTTCGACACCCGTTACACCAACTACGAGGCGACCCTGGCCAGCTACCCCAGCAGCGATGAGACCACCTACGTCTTCTACACTGCTGAGACTTGCGCGGACGAGGACGAAATCGACACCGCAGCGTACACCTACAGCGCGGACTGCAAGGTTTATGTGGCGACCAAGGCCGAGACCTTTACCGTCTGGTACGGCGAAACGGAGATCACCCTTGACGCGGACGAAACCTACGACCTGACCCAGGCGTATGACGATGAATTGGGCTACGGCGTGCCGGAGGGCTACCTGTATGGCGGCACCTTTACGGACGAGGACTTTGCAGAGGTCATCGACCCGGACACCTGCGGCAGCGGCGTGGAGTTCACCCCGGAGGCCGGGGAGACGTATTACGTCAAGCTGGTGGACGACAGCTACTTTATGCTCAAGTGCCTGCTGGCCTATGAGGGATATGTGCCGACCAACCTTTGGCTGGTGACGAATATCGACTCGAACGCCTACTGCGGGTACGGCTTTAACCTGATTTACGGCGAGGACGACGAGGATGTCGTGGACATCGCTTCGGAGGATGCGGCCAAGCAGCTGTATCAGGAGCTGGAACTCAACGGCAAGGTGTATACCGGCACCGTGGACATCTCCAACTTCACCGGCTTCTCCAGCGCCGACTACGATGAATCGGATGAGACGACGAACCTTGTCGGGTATTATGACCTGAGCGACAGCATGTCCGACCTGCTGGAAATGGGAGAGTTCACCGTGGTCCCGTTCTTCGTCACGCAGGACGGGGTCAAGGTCACCGGCGCGGTTGAGCGGACCATTAGCCTGACCGACACGGCGTCCTCGGTCAGCAAGATGTACAGCGTGAGCGACAAAACGGTTGCGTCTACCACGGAGGAATACGACGGAGAGGTGGACGACGAGGCGGCTGCCATTATGCTGACTTCTTACCTCAACGTTTCTGCCACCGCGCTGATCACCAACATCGACGACGGCGAGGAACCCGCCACCTACACCATCACCAAGTACGACGGAGACGCCGTCACCACCCAGGAGGTGGAGGAAGGGGCCACGGACGTGACCGTGGAGTACACCGATAAGGACGGCTATCTGTTCGCGGGCTGGTTCACGGATGAGGACTACACCACGGCGGCTGATTTCAGCGAGATCACCGGCGATATGACGGTGTACGCCAAGTACGTGTCGGCGGATTATCTCCAGGTCAAGGCTTCCACCGTGTCCAGCAAGGGCGTGGTGAAGTCCATCCGCATGATCTCCGCCACGGACAGCAAGAATTACGCCGAGGTGGGCTTCGTGTACCAGTACGGGGACGTGGAAAGCTCCGTTGAGGTGACGAAATACTCCACCTCCATCAGCGGCAAGACCGCCAAAACCCTTTACGGCGGCAGCGTCGTGGCCGGTTCCAAGCTGATTTACGCTGATTTGAGCGTCTCCGGCATGGAGGCGGGAACGGCGGTCACCATCACCCCCTACTGGGTGACTCTGGACGGAACCACCGTCTATGGCACCGAGCGCACCATCACTTACACCGGCAGCGGCATTGAATGACCGCCGGTGAAGCGCGAAAGGACCGAACCTGAGCGCGTGGTCCTTCGCGCTTAGCACCAACCAAACGCATAGCGCCCCCTGTGGCCTGACTGCCGCAGGGGGCGCGTTTTCGTCGCGGGGAGACCCGGGTTATTAGAGGAACTGCTCCACATACGCCAGCGCGATTTGCTCATGCTCCTTGGAGAAGCCGTGCTGTGCCATGGGGATGAGCTTCAATTCGGCGTTTGGGTAGGCGGCCTGTGCCTGCTCGGAGTAGTGATAGCTCACGATCTGATCGTCGGTGCCGTGGATGATGAGAACCTTTCCGGTATACCTGCTGATTTCCCCCATCAGGTCAAAGTTTTGAACTGAGGCCGCGTAGTCACGCCCCAGCTTCATGGGACCGCAGGAAAAGGTCTCCGGGATGTTGTCCGGGTCGAATTTCGCGTGAATCATGGTCCCGGCCCTGGCGTCGTCCGGGATGCAAAGCGCGGGATAGAACAAAATCAGCCGTTCCACCTGCTCCTGCAAGTCGGCGGCGACCAGACCGGAGACCACCCCGCCCTGGCTGCATCCCATCAGGGTCACGGCGGAACCGTCCGTCTCTGGCAGGGAGCGCGCATAGGCCACGACTGCCTTCAGGTCCTGCTCCTCGGTAAAAATGGTCATCTTCGTGGTGTCCCCATCGCTTTTGCTCGGCAGACCGCCGCCGTTAAAGTCGAAGCAAAAGGCGGCGTACCCATGCTCCGCAAACCACTTGGCATAGCCCTTTGTGGTCTGGTAATTTGACGTAAAGCCGTGGCTGACGATGGCGATGGGAAGGTTCTGCCCCTGAGGACGGTAGTAAAGCCCGCGGATGGTCAGACCGTCCCGCACACATCTAAATTTTTCCTTCTTGATGGAATCCATGTAAATCACTTCGCCTTTCTCTCTTGTTCCGTTCTTTCCTCCGCATCCTCCTCCAGCGCTTCGATCAGGAAGCTGACGGGGCGGAAGCCGTCGTTGCAGGAGACCATCGCGGATTTTTTGTTCTTCATCCAGCCGCTGTAAATGTCCTCGCCGCCGTACGCCAGCGTCATCACAAAAGGCGAGAGGGTCTCCCATGCGCTGTCGCAAAAGCCTTCCGGTTTTTCCCAGCCGTTTGCAATGAAAACCTGCCCTTCCGCCATGTCGCAGGCATTGGAGAGGGGATTTTCATATTGTTTCATCAAATCCTCGTATGCGGCCACCCGCTTGACGGTAATTCTGCATTTTTTCATTCGATGTCTCCCCCGCTGTATCTTTCTGGTTCATTATATCAGCTTCGGCAGTGGCAAACAAGGGGCAGCTGCTTTTGTAACGCGAAATACTGCAAACGAATTGCTCTGACAAGGACAAAATGGGGATTGACAGGACAACGTCTGTGGTGGTATTATAGAACAAAAGTTCTAAACACCTGCTATGAGGGTACGACCATGCTTTCTGTGTTGCACATTGAGAATATCGCCGTGATCGAGTCGGCGGAAATTCAGTTCGACAAGGGTTTTAACGTCCTGACCGGCGAGACTGGCGCGGGCAAGTCCATCGTGGTGGACGCCATCGGCGCGGTGCTGGGGGGGCGCACCTCTCGCGACCTGATTCGCACCGGGGCGAAATCCGCTCTGGTCAGCGCCACTTTTTCTGAGCTTCCAGAACTGGACTGGTTCGCGGAAAACGGCGTGGGACCGGACGAGGAGGGCAATTTATTGCTCCAGCGGGAACTGCGCCTGGACGGGAAAAACCTCTGCCGCCTGAATGGTCGCCCGGTGCCGCTGGCTCAGCTGCGGGAGCTGGGGCGGCAGCTGCTGAACATCCACGGCCAGCACGACGGCCAACAGCTGCTGGACCCGGAGTGCCACCTCTCCTATCTGGACAGCTACGGGGAGACCGCTCCCCTTCTGGCAGAGTTCCAACAGGCATACCACCAGGTCGCCGCGCTGAAAAAGCAGATCAGCGCCCTCCAGATGGGCGAGGCGGAGAAGGCCCGGCGCATTGACTCGCTGACTTATCAAATCGACGAGCTGGAGCGGGCCAACCTGAAACCCGGCGAGGACAAAGAACTGACCGAGCGGCGGAATCTGCTCCGAAACGCCGGGAAGCTGATGGACGCCATCGACACGGCGTTTTTCGCCCTCTACGGCAGCGACGAGCGGGATGGCGCCATTTCCCTGGTGGAGACCGCAGAGGAGGCGCTGCGGGCCGGAGGGCGATACAGCCAGGAACTGGCTGCCTTCGGCGACAGCCTCTCCGAGCTGCGGTACACGCTGACCGACGCAGCGGAGCGGGTACAGGAGAAAAAAGAGGGGTTGGAGATCTCTCCCCATGAGCTGGACGAGCTGGAAAGCCGACTGGACCTGATTTACCGGCTGCGGAAAAAGTACGGGTCTACAGTGGAGGAGATGCTGGCCTATTTGGAGCGCTGCAAGCAGGAGTTGGAGGAAATACAGTATTCCAGCGACCGCATTGAGCAGCTGACCCGGCAGCTGGTGGGGGCGCTGCGGGAGGCCGCCGCCCGTGGCAAAAAGCTGACCGAGGCCCGGAAGGAGAGCGCCCGTTCCCTGGAGCAGCGGATTCAAAAGGAGCTGGCCGACCTGGATATGCCCAAGGTACGCTTCCAGGTGCAGTTTGCCCCAAAAGAAGGCTCTTTCCACATGGACGAGACGGGCATGGACCAGGTGCAGTTCCTGATGTCCGCCAACGTGGGGGAGGATTTGAAGCCCATCCACAAAATCGCCTCCGGCGGCGAGCTGGCCCGTATCATGCTGGCGCTGAAAAACGTCCTGGCAGAAAACGAGTCCATCACCACCCTGGTCTTTGACGAGGTGGACACCGGCGTCTCCGGCCGGGCGGCCACCAAGGTGGCCCAGAAGATGGCAGACGTGGCCCGCCGCAAGCAGGTGCTCACCGTCACCCATCTGCCCCAGATTGCGGCCATGGCCGACGTGCATTTCTCCGTGGAGAAGGGCGAGCGGGACGGGCGCACCTGCACCGACGTGGAGCGGCTGACCCCCCAGCGGCGGCGGGAGGAGCTGGCCCGGCTCACCGGCGGCAGCGTCGTCACCCCTGCCCTGCTGAAAAGCGCCGGGGAACTGCTGGAGCAGTCGGAGGCGTACCGAAAAGAGCTGCACGGTGAGGGGTAAAAAGCCTCTTGACATTTTAGACGAAATCCGTTAAAATACCTGACAAGCCAAGTAACAATATGCGATGACAGGGAAGAGTAGCGGCCCCGCCGTTTTTCAGAGAGCTTTCGGGTGGTGCAAGGAAGCAAGCGGCCCTCGTGAATACCCCCTTGAGCAGCTGCCCCAACGGTTTTTCCCAGTAGGCGCAGCCGGTTTGCGACCGTTATCCCGCCGGAGTCTTTGACTCCCTGAGGTTCGCCCCGCGAGGGGCCGACGCATCAGAGGTGGTACCGTGCATTTGCGCCCTCTGTCCCAGTGCGGACAGGGGGCTTTTTTGGCGCAGTTTTCTGTCTGGAAAAACATTTGAAGGAGACGAACAACCATGCAAATCTACGAAGAACTACAGGCCCGCGGCCTCATCGCCCAGGTCACCGACGAGGATCAGGTCCGGGAACTCATCAACAACGGCAAGGCCACCTTCTACATCGGCTTTGACCCTACGGCGGATTCCCTCCACGTGGGCCACTTTATGGCCCTGAGCCTGATGCGTCGCCTGCAAAAGGCGGGCAACCGGCCCATCGCCCTGCTGGGCGGCGGCACCGGTATGATCGGCGACCCCTCCGGCAAAAGCGATATGCGCAAAATGCTGACCCGTGAGACCATCCAGCACAACATCGAGTGCTTCCAGAAGCAGATGAGCCGCTTCATCGACTTCGGCGAGGGCAAGGCCATGATGGTCAACAACGCCGACTGGTTGCTGAATCTGAACTATGTGGACCTGCTACGGGAGGTGGGCGCCTGCTTCTCCGTCAACAACATGCTGCGGGCCGAGTGCTACAAGCAGCGGATGGAGAAGGGCCTCTCCTTCCTGGAATTCAACTACATGATTATGCAGAGCTACGACTTCTACGTTCTGTACCAGAAGTACGGCTGCAACTTCCAGTTTGGCGGCAACGACCAGTGGTCCAACATGCTGGGCGGCCTGGAGCTGATTCGCCGGAAGCTGGGCAAGACCGACGCCGCCGCCATGACCATCACCCTGCTGCTGAACAGCGAGGGCAAGAAGATGGGCAAAACGGAAAAGGGCGCGGTGTGGCTGGACCCGGACAAAACCTCCCCTTACGAGTTCTACCAGTACTGGCGCAACGTCAGCGACAGCGACGTTATCAAGTGCCTGAAAATGCTCACCGAGGTGCCCTTGGAGGAGATCGCCGTCATGGAGACCTGGCAGGACAGCAAGCTCAACCAGGCCAAGGAAGTGCTGGCCTTCGAGCTGACCAAGCTGGTCCACGGGGAGGAAGAAGCGACCAAGGCCCAGCAGACCGCCCGCAGCCTCTTCGGTGTCGGCACACAGCAGGCGGATATGCCCACGACAGAGCTGTCCGAGGACGACCTGACCGACGGCAAGATTTCCATCGTCAAGCTGCTGGTGCAGGCAGGGCTGGCCGCCTCCAACGGCGAGGCCAAAAAGCTGGTGAAGGGCGGCGGCGTGTCCGTGGACGGCGCAAAGGTCGCCGCCATCGATGCGATCTATGCGATTCCCGCTGAGGGGCTGGTGCTCCGCAAGGGCAAAAAGGTGTACCACAAGGTCGTGCTGCACAGTTAAGTCAAAAATATCGTGAAAAACGCCTGTCCGGGGTATCGGGCAGGCGTTTTTAAGACTATATGAAGTAGTTTTTTGACTGTAAAGTGTTTGTGCTTAACGGTAATGATCCTTCACCTGGAGCCGCCCCAAAGCCTTCGCCAGGGCCATTTCGGTCATACGATGCTCTTTTTGGCTCTGCTTCTGCCGCAGGGCCTCCTGAGCCTCCTCGTACTCCCGGCGGGCGCGGTTGGCGTCGATCTCTTCCGGGCGCTCGATGGTGTCCACCAACACCACCACGTCCCGGTTGTTCACCAGGGCGAAGCCCGGCCCGGAGGCCACCACGGTGGTGGCCCCGTCGGAGGTGGTGTAGCGCAGCTCGCCGGGGACCAGCGCCGTCACCGTTTCAGCGTGGTGGGCCAGGATACCGACGGACCCATCGAAAGCGGGAATCACCAGGCTGACGCAGGGGCCGTTGTAGAACAGCCGCTCCGCACTGATGAGCAGCAGCTTAAATTCCTCCATTCTGGGCCTCCATGCGTTTGGCCTTTTCCACCACCTCGTCGATGGTACCCACGTTGAAGAACGCCGCCTCCGGGTAGGCGTCCATCCGGCCCTCGATGATGGCCTTGAAGCCACGAATGGTCTCGCTGACGGGGACGTAGCAGCCGGGCACGTCGGTAAACGCCTCGGCCACGTGGAAGGGCTGGGACAGGAACCGCTCGATTTTTCTGGCCCGGTAGACGGTGAGCCGGTCGTCCTCGCCCAGTTCTTCCATGCCCAGAATGGCGATAATGTCCTGCAATTCCCGGTACTTTTGCAGCATTTCCTGGACCTTGCGGGCGGTGGTGTAGTGTTCCAGACCCACGAT
>MSHH01000075.1:88218-127598 GCA_001941075.1 Oscillospiraceae bacterium Zagget6
CCACGATTTTCCGGCTCAGCACGGTGGTGGCGTCCAGATGGGTGAAAGTGGTGGCTGGGGCCGGGTCGGTCAGGTCGTCCGCAGGGACATAGACCGCCTGCACGGAGGTGACGGAACCGTCCTTGGTGGAGGCGATGCGCTCCTGTAGCTCGCCCATCTCGTTGGCCAGGGTGGGCTGGTAGCCCACGGCGGAGGGGATGCGCCCCAGCAGGGCGGAGACCTCGCTGCCGGCCTGGACGAACCGGAAGATGTTGTCGATGAACAGCAGAACATCTTTGTGTTCCACGTCCCGGAAATATTCGGCCATGGTCAGGCCGGTCTCCGCCACCCGCATACGCACGCCGGGGGCCTCGTTCATCTGTCCAAAGACCAGAGAGGTCTTGTTCAGCACGCCGCTCTCCCGCATTTCAGTCCACAGGTCGTTGCCCTCGCGGGACCGCTCGCCCACGCCGGTGAAGATAGAGTAGCCGCCGTGTTCCGTGGCTACGTTGTGAATTAATTCCTGAATCAAGACGGTTTTGCCCACGCCGGCGCCGCCAAACAGACCTACCTTGCCGCCCTTGGCGTAGGGGGCCAGCAGGTCGATGACCTTGATGCCGGTCTCCAGCATTTCCACCACGGGGCTTTGCTGGTCGAAGGCGGGGGGCTTGCGGTGGATGCCCCACTTCTGCTGGGCGTTGACCTCGCCCTCGCCGTCGATGGGGTCCCCCAGCACGTTGAACAGGCGGCCCAAAGTGGCCTCGCCCACAGGGACCTGAATGCTGTCGCCGGTGGCGGTGACATTCATACCCCGGTAAAGGCCCTCGCTGGGGCTGAGCATGATGCAACGCACAACGTTGCCACCGATGTGCTGAGCGACTTCCATGACGCTGCGCCGCTCCAGGCCCTGGATCTCCAGGGCCTCATTGATTCTCGGCAGAGAACCGTCTTGAAACTCCACGTCCACCACGGGACCGGAGATTTGAACAATGTTACCTGTGTTCAAGGGTACAGTTCTCCTTTCCTCAAACAGATTTGATCTTCCGCTGGGCCTTGGCGCCGGCGGCGACCTCGGTGATCTCCTGGGTAATCATAGCCTGCCTTGCCCGGTTGTACTGGATGTTCAGGTCGTGCAGCATTGCATCCGCGTTGCGATTGGCCGCGTCCATGGCCATCATCCGGGCGTTCTGCTCCGCGCAAAAGGAGTCCACCAGCGCGCTGTACACAAACCCCACCAGGTAGTTGGGGATCAGGTGGTCCAGCACCTCGTCCAGGGAGGGGTTAAACTCATAGCTGGTGTGGATGTCCTCCATCTCCAGGCTGCGGTCTGTCGCCGGTTCGTCTGCGGCCAGCGCCTCCCGGTCCAGGGGCAGCAGCCGGGTCATGATGGCATCATTTGCCACAGCGTTTTTCACGTTGGTATAAATGATGTGGATGCCATCCAGCTCGCCCCGGTCGTAGCGGTCCAACAGCTCCAAAGCGATGCGCCTGGCCCGGTCTAAGGTAGGGTTCTGGGCGGTGTAGAGGAAGCTCTGCTCGATGGGGATGTGCCGCTCTTTGAAGAACTGGTGGCCGTACTCCCCCACCACGAACAGGCTCGGTTTGGTTTGCCCCTCCATCTGCTGCATCGCCAGCTTCAGTACGTTGTGGTTGTAGGCCCCGGCCAGCCCCTTGTCGGCGGTGATGACCAGGAACCCCCGGCGCAATGACGTGGGCATCTCCCGCTCATGGTTGATGAAATACCGGCTTTCCCCCTCCGGCGAATGCTGCGCCATGCGGACGATGGCCCTTTGCAGCGTGGAAAAATAGGGCCGGGTGGCGTCCAGCTCCTTTTTCACCTTCCGCAGCTTGGTGGAGGAGATCAGGTACATGGCGTTGGTAATTTTTCGGGTGTCCTGGATGCTTTTGATGCGTCCCTTGATCTCTCTGGTGTTTGCCATACGCTCACCCGCTTAGACCAGGTCCGGGTACTGGGACCGCTTGAACTCCAGGGCGGCGGCGACGATGCGCTGCCGCAGGCTGTCGGTCAGCACCTGGCCGGTCTCCAGGTCGTGGATGATGTCACGCTGCTCCGCCGCGAAGTACTCCAGCATGGAACTGCGGAAGGAGCGCAGTTTGCCCACAGGGATGTTCAGCATGACCCGGGCCGTCATTGTCACCAGGGAGATGACCTGCTCCGGCATAGTCAGGGGCTGACACAGGCTCTGCTTGAGCAGCTCCATCACCCCCGCACCATAGGCCAGCTGCTCTTTGGTGCTCTCGTCCAGGTCGGAGGAGAACTGGGTGAACACCTCCATCTCCCGGTACTGGGCCAGGTCGATGCGGATAGAACCGGCCGCGGACTTCATAGCCTTGCTCTGAACTGCGCCGCCCACACGGGAGACGGAGAGGCCCACGTTGACGGCAGGCCGCTGGCCGGAGAAGAACAGGTCGCTCTCCAGGAAAATCTGGCCATCGGTGATGGAGATGACGTTGGTGGGGATATAGGCGGAGACATCCCCCGCCTGGGTCTCGATGATGGGGAGCGCGGTGATAGAGCCGCCGCCCAGCTTGTCGCTGAGCCGGGCCGAGCGCTCCAGCAGACGGGAGTGAAGATAGAACACGTCGCCAGGGTACGCCTCCCGGCCGGGGCTGCGCTCCAGCAGCAGCGACAGGGCGCGGTAGGCCACCGCGTGCTTGGACAGGTCGTCGTAGACGATGAGCACATCCTGGCCCCGGTACATGAAATACTCGCCCAGGGCGGTGCCTGAGTAGGGCGCGATGTATTGCAGCGGGGCGGCGTCGCTGGCGGTGGCGTTGACCACGATTGTGTACTCCAACGCGCCATATTTTTTCAGGGTGTTGACGATTTTCGCCACGGCGCTGGCCTTCTGGCCCACGGCCACGTAGATGCACACCACATTCTTGCCCTTCTGGTTCAGAATGGCGTCGATGGCGATGGAGGTCTTGCCGGTCTGCCGGTCACCGATGATCAGCTCCCGCTGGCCCCGGCCAATGGGGAACATGGAGTCGATGGCCAGGATACCCGTCTCCAGGGGAACGCCGACGCTGCGCCGGTCCACGATACTGGGGCGGGACTTTCGATGGGACGGTAGCCTGCGGCATCGATGGGGCCGCCGCCGTCGATGGGAGAACCCAGCGCGTCCACCACCCGGCCCAGGAATGCATCCCCCACGGGGATACCCGCCATTCTGCCGGTGCGCATGACCCGGCTGCCCTGATGGATGTCCGCGCCGTTGCTGAACAGGATGCAGCCAATTTCGTTCCGGCGGATGTCCTGCACCATGCCCTTGTCGCCGGAGTCGAACTGGATGATCTCGCCGTACATGGCGTGGTCGATGCCGTCGATGGTGGCAATGCCGTCGCCCACGTACCGGACGACGCCCACCTCCTGGTTTTTGGCCTCCAGGTCAAAGTCTGTGACCTCTGCCTTGAGGAGGGGGATAATGTCCTCCAGACTGCCCACGGCGCGCACCGACTTGAGCCGTTCCCGGAACTGCTCCACCCGGCCCTGGGCCGACCAGTCGTACTCGTCCGCCCCGGCCTGGAGCGTGAAGCCGCTGACCAGGCTCTTGTCCTCCCGGAGGGTCAGTTCTACCTGCTGACAGGCATACTTTTTCTGCAAAAAGGCGCGGATGCCCTCCAGCTGTTGGGGACTGGGCGCTGTGACATACGACAGAACCGCCTGGAGTGTTCCCTTGTGCTCAGTCATCGTCTTCCGCCGCCTTCTTCAAAAACTCGTCGTAGAGGTCACTGTCGTGCTCGGCGTTGGCATAGGCCACCTTCGCCGCAGCAGCCACGACGATCTCGGTGATCTCTCCCTGGGCCTTTTGCAGGATGTCCTTCTTCCGGGCTTCGGCCTGGGTCTCGGCGTTCTGGATGATGCCCTGGGCGGTGGTGTTGGCGTCGGCCACGATGCGGGCGTACTCCTGGTTGGCCTTCTGCTGGGCGTCCTGGAGGATACGCCGCTTTTCCTCTTCCACCTTGGTCAGAGAAGTGCTGTGCTCCTGCTCCAGCTCCAGCGCCTGAGCCTTGGCCTTCTCAGCATCCGCCAGGCTCTGGTCCACCTGGGCCTGGCGCTGCTCTAAAATTTTATGAACGGGCTTGAACAGGAATCTCTGCATTAACACATAGAGGACGACCAGGTTGATCGCTGTCCAGAGCAGCCCAATATCGACTCGAAGCAATGTCGTTTCCTCCTTTTTCGCGTCACAGCAGCAGGATGATGAGCAGCGCGATGACAAAGCCGTAAATGGCGGTGGCCTCGGCCAGGGCGCAGCCCAGAATCAGAGAGGACTGAATTTTGCCGCTGGCCTCAGGCTGGCGGGCGATGGCGTCCATGGCGTGGGCGGTGGCGATGCCGATGCCAACGCCCGCGCCCAGACCGCAGAGAACGGCGATGGCTGCGCCGATTGCTTGAAGAGTACCCATATTATTACGCTCCTTTGTTTTAGCTCTTAGCTCCTAGCTTTTAGCTATTAGCTTGGCAGTTCTAACTTGTTACTGACAGCGCTGTACAAGCGGCTGATTTTGCTCTTGGCCATATTCTTAGCTGTTTGCTTTTGACTGGCAGTACCTGGCTAACAGCTAACGGCTAATAGCTAACAACTCACTCCAACGCTTCCTTGATGTAAATGCTGGTCAAAAATACAAACACATAGGCCTGCAAAATCCCGTCGAAGAAGTCAAAGTAGAGACTGAACACCATCGGCAGTACGGCGGGCACCACGGCCTCGATCAGCTCCATGATAACGAATGCGCCCAGCACGTTGCCGAACAGACGCATACACAGGGACAAGGGCCGTGTGACCAGATCCAAAATATTGAATGGGGTGACGATGGCCACCGGCTGGGTGAACCCATGAAGCCAGCCCTTGACGCCCTTTTCCCGGATACTGGCCACCTGCACCAGGACGATGCTGAAAATGGCAAGGCACAGGGGGACGTTCAGCTCCTTGGTGGGAGGCTTGAACCCAAAAATGCCGAAGATGTTGGCCAGGCTGATATAGAGGAGGATGGTCACCAGATAGGGGACGTAACGGCGGCCTTTTTCACCGACCATACCCTCTACCAGACTCTCCAGCTTCAGCACGGCAAATTCCACCGCCGCCTGGCGTTTGGAGATGTGATCCACCTTCAGATTCCGGGTCAGTAGCGCGGAGAGGATGACCAGCACCGCGATAACGATCCACGAGACCACAACGCCTTCGGAGAAGTCCAGCGGGCCGATGGAAAAGACCGTTTCGCACTGCATTTCCTCTATGATCGTTTCAGCCAGATTTCCCAATTTTATCACTTCCTTTCTGCGTGTTTTCGCCGCTTGCACAGATATTTTCTGCACTCAAAACGGTTCCGCTGACGCTAAATTGTATTTTAGCATTTTGCCCTCTGAATTTCCAGTGCAAAACCCACAGTTTTCTTCCCTATAAAACCGGTTAAATGTGAATTACTGCACAATAACAATGCAAAATGCGAAACAAAATTTGTCGCAACCGCCCCTGTCGGCGGCAAAAATGGGACAGACCTCGTCAAAGTCGCGCCCTCTTTGGATAGATTTCATCAGTATCGGACAGTGAATGAAACAGTGATTTGGGGCTTGGTTGATTTCACCGTTAGGCACTTTTCACTTGGTATTAATTTTCCTTGAAATCCACATTTTGATCGGTTTTATTCACTGTTTCTGGCACTAAATCTGTGATAAACATGGCATCTCCAAAACTGAAAAATCTGTAATTCTTTTTCACCGCTTCCTCATAAGCGTGCAGAACGTGTTCCCGCCCCGCCAGAGCGGAGACCAGCATCAACAGGGTGGACTCCGGCAGATGGAAGTTGGTTACCAGCGCGTCCAGGCACTTGAACCGGTAGCCGGGGTAGATGAAAATGTTCGTCCAGCCCGCGTGGGGGTCCATGGTGCCGTCCTCGTTGGCGAAGGACTCCACTGTCCGGCAGGAGGTGGTGCCCACGCAGACCACCCGGCCTCCGCTACGTTTGGCCTCGGTGATGAGTTCCGCCGCTTCGGGGGAGACCACGCAGTATTCGGAGTGCATATCGTGGTCCTCTATCTCCTCCGCCTTCACCGGGCGGAAGGTCCCCAGCCCCACGTGGAGGGTCACATAGCACAGCCGCACCCCCATGGCCTGAATTTGCTCTAACAGCTCCGGGGTGAAGTGCAGGCCCGCAGTCGGCGCGGCGGCGCTGCCCACCACCTTGGAGTAGACGGTTTGATACCGCTCCTGGTCCTGTAGCTCCTCCTTAATATAAGGAGGCAGCGGCATCCGGCCCAACTCCTCCAGCACCTCCAGAAAAATGCCCTGATAGTGGAACTTGACCAGGCGGTTGCCGTCGGGCAGCACCTCCTGAATTTCCGCCGTCAGCTGGCCGTCGCCGAAGGTGACAGTGGCCCCGGTGCGGAGCTTTTTCCCCGGACGAACCAGGCACTCCCACACGTTGTCTCCCTTGTCCACCAGCAGCAAAATCTCCGCCGCGCCGCCGGTGGGCCGGTGTCCGATGAGACGGGCGGGTAGCACGCGGGAATCGTTCAGCACCAGGCAGTCGCCGGGGCGCAGGTACTCCGGCAGGTCGTAAAAGTGCCGGTGCTGGATGGCGCCGGTGGTTTTGTCCAGCACCATCAGCCGGGAGGCGTCCCGCCGCTGGAGGGGGGTTTGGGCGATGAGCTCCTGGGGGAGGTCATAGTAAAAGTCGCTTGTTTTCATAGAGTGGTTCTTCCTCTTTTGTAATGGATTTTCCCGATTGGCGGGGCGTTCTGACGGCGTGAACAATTTTTCGTCGGCGAAAGGCCGTTATTTTATGCTTCTTTTGCCGCTGCCGTCTTGACGAAAAAACGGAAATATGCTACGATAAGGCCAAGCTATGCAGAATAGAGGCGCGGCATTCATCAGTATCTGCGGAGAGGGCTTCGGCAGCCCGCCGGTTCCGCAGAGAAAGGGGACGCCGCCGAAGGGTCGCTTCACGCCGGGGCGCGGTCCTGGGCGTCAGGCCAATAGCCTGCCGACTGTCATCCTGTGGGGACCGCTGGTTCCCGGTACGTTCGGATGGAGAGCTGTCTGCTTTTGTTTATAACTGCCCGCCAGGACATTATATACAGGATCAGCCGGTTTTTCAACTGCTGATTCCTTTTTTCTGTTTTGGCCCGGATGCACAGGACAAACGGATTTGCATAGAATACCCTATCCACACTTTGGAGGTCGTTTACAATGGAAAAGTACAAAGTTGGCGTCGTAGGCTGCACCGGCATGGTGGGCCAGCGCTTCCTGACCCTGCTGGAAAATCATCCCTGGTTCCAGGTGACCGCTCTGGCCGCCTCTGCCCGCAGCGCGGGTCAGACCTATGCGCAGGCGGTGGAGGGCCGCTGGAAGATGTCCACCCCGGTGCCGGAAGCCGTCAAGGAAATGGTGATTTACGACATCGAAAAGGACCTGGACGCCTATGTGTCCCAAATCGACTTCACCTTCTGCGCCGTCAACATGAAAAAGGACGCGATCAAGGCTCTGGAGGAGAAAATTGCCAAGAAGGAGTGCCCCGTCATCTCCAACAACTCCGCTCACCGCTTCACCCCCGACGTGCCCATGGTGGTGCCGGAAATCAACCCCCAGCACATTCAGATCATCGAGTCTCAGCGCAAGCGCCTGGGCACCAAGCTGGGCTTCATCGCGGTCAAGTCCAACTGCTCCCTCCAGTCCTATGTCCCCGCCCTGCATCCCCTGCGGGAGAAGTACGGCCTGAGCAAGGCCCTGGTGACCACCTATCAGGCCATTTCCGGCGCGGGCAAGACCTTCCAGACCTGGCCGGAGATGGTGGACAACGTCATCCCCTACATCGGCGGCGAGGAGGAGAAGTCCGAGCAGGAGCCGATGAAGCTGTGGGGCACCATCCAGGACGGCAAAATCGTCAACACCGACACCCCCAACATCACCTCTCAGTGCCTGCGGGTCCCCGTCAGCGACGGCCACATGGCGGCGGTGTTCATGAGCTTCGCGGGCGAAAAGCCCTCCATCGAGGAGATCAAGGAGACCTGGGCCAACTACAAGGGTCGCGCCCAAGAGCTGGAGTTGCCTTCCGCTCCCAAGCAGTTCCTGCACTACTTTGAGGACCCCAACTATCCCCAGACCAAACTCCAGCGGGACCTGGAGGGCGGCATGGCCATCTCTCTGGGCCGTCTGCGGGAGGACACCCAGTACGACTATAAGTTCGTGGGCCTGAGCCACAACACCCTCCGGGGCGCTGCCGGCGGCGGCGTGCTGCTGGCGGAGCTGTTGGCTGCGGAAGGATACCTCATCCACAAGTAATTCAACCGGGCGGTATCCCGCCCGACCCCCGTTCCATTCACCGCCTGGACATTATTGTCAGAAAGGAAATCGCTATGAAAACCCCTATCTTTACCGGCGCCTGCGTCGCAATCGTGACCCCCTTTCAGGATGGCAACATCGACTTCGACAAGCTGGGCGAACTGATCGAAATGCAGATCGCCGCCGGGACCGACGCCATCTGCATCTGCGGCACCACCGGCGAGTCCTCCACCATGACGGTGGAAGAGCATGAGGACGCCATCCGGTACTGCATCGAAAAGGTGAACCACCGCTGCAAGGTGGTGGCCGGGACGGGCAGCAACTGCACCAAGAGCGCCCTGGAGCTGAGCCTCTTTGCCGAGAAGTGCGGCGCGGACGGTCTGCTGCTGGTCACCCCGTATTACAACAAGACCACCCAGGCCGGTCTGGTGAAGCACTACACCTACATCGCGGACCGGGTCAACACCCCCATGATCCTCTACAATGTGCCCTCCCGCACCGGTATCTCCTTCACTGCGGACACCTATTACCAACTCTCCAAGCACCCCATGATCAACGGCATCAAGGAGGCTTCGGGTAACTTCTCTCTGGTGGTCCACACCCGCGCCCTGTGCGGCGACGAGATGAACATCTGGTCCGGCAACGACGACCAGGTGGTGCCCATCATGTCCATGGGCGGCAAGGGCGTTATCTCCGTGCTGTCCAACATCCAGCCGGAAACCATGGTCAAGATGACCCACGCCTGTCTGGAGGGCGACTTTACCGAGGGTGCCCGCATCCAGGCCGAGTGCTATGATCTGTGCGAGGCCATTTTCACCGAGGTCAATCCCATCCCCGTCAAGGCGGCCATGGAGATGATGGGCCTGTGCAATGCCGAGGCCCGTATGCCCCTGTGTGAGATTTCCCCCGCCAACAAGGAGAAGCTGCGCGCTGTCCTGGCCAAGAAGGGCCTGCTGCCCCAGGGCTGAGGAGGAACGCCATGCAAAAGATTATCATTTCCGGCTGCAACGGCAAAATGGGCCAGGTAGTGGAATCCATCTGCGCCGCCGACGCGGATGTGGAGGTGGTGGCCGGGTTCGATGTAAACCAGGCCCCCCGCCCCTACCCCGTCTACGTCTCTCCTACCAACTTCACCGGCGAGGCCGACGTGGTCATCGACTTCTCCAGCCCCAAGGCCCTGGACGGCCTGCTGGCCTTCTGTCTGGAGAAGAAGGTCCCCGTGGTGTTGGCCACCACCGGTTACTCTCAGGAGCAGCTGGACCAAATCGACGAGGCCGCCAAGGTTATTCCCGTGTTCCGCAGCGGCAATATGTCCCTGGGAATCAACGTGCTGCTGGAGCTGGTGAAAAAGGCCGCCTCCATTCTGGGCGACAGCGTGGACATCGAAGTGGTGGAGCAGCACCACAACCGCAAGGTGGACGCTCCCTCCGGCACCGCGCTGATGATTGCCGACGCCGCAGCCTCCGCCCTGAATTACGACGTGGAGTACACCTGTGACCGCCACGAGCGCCGCGCTCCCCGGCCCAAGAATGAGATTGGCATCAGCTCCGTCCGGGGCGGCACCATCGTGGGGGTCCACGAGGTCATTTTCGCCGGGCGGGACGAGGTCATCGAAATCAAACACACCGCCATGAGCCGGGAGATTTTCGCCAACGGCGCGGTGCGCGCCGCCAAATTCCTGGCCCGGCAGCAGGCCCCTGGCCTTTACAACATGGAAAATCTGGTTTCCGAATCGGAATAAAGGAAGTGTGACCTATGAGCAATATCAGTAAAATCACCTACACCAACGACATGACCCTGATTTCCCTGGCAGCGCTGCCCTGTGACAGCAAGGCTGTGGCCGACGTGCTGACCGCCTGCGCGGACAAGGGCATCAACGTGGACATGATCTCCCAGACCGCCCCCAAGGGCGGGCGGCTGAGCCTGAGCTTCTCCATCTCGGACGACTCTCTGGCCGACGCGCTGACCGTGCTGGGGACCCTCCGCGCCCAACACCCCGACATTGCCCCGGAAATTCTGCCCGGCAACTGCAAGCTGGCCTTCTACGATGAAAACATGGTCGCCACCCCCGGCGTGGCGGCGAAGGTGTTCTCCCTGCTGTCTCAGGCGGGAGTGGAGGTCATGCTGGTGACCACCTCCGACTGTGACATCTCCATGCTGGTCCCCGCCCATATGCTCTCCGACGCCCGGAACGTGCTGGCGGAGGCGTTTGGTCTGACCCCGGTCGAGGTCGCGTTTTAACCTAAAATATAGTAACCCCGGAGGTAGTTCCATATGGCGAAAAAACTGACAGCAGCGGAATTGAAAAAATGCCTTCGGGATACGTCCTGGAACCAGCTGGAAGGGATGCTTTGCACCCTGTACCGGGACAGCGACCAGGCCAAGCTCTATTTCAACTCCGTTTTTAACCCGGAGGCGGCGGAGAGCGAGCTGCTGGACGGCTACGAAAAGAAGCTCAGGTCTTGCTTTGTCATCAGTAACCCCCGCAGCCCGGATATGCGGGAAGGGAAGCGCCTGGTGCGGGAAGCGGAAAAGCTGGGCAGCGCACGGGTGGCACTACAGGTCATGCTGCGCTTTGTGGAGATGGGAACTGAGTTTACCAACAATTACGGGGACATCGACGCAGCGTTTTATGACAGCCTGACGAATGTGTTTGGCCGGTTCGTAGCGCTGCTCAACTCCACCGATGAGGCGACTTATTCGGAGCTGGCGAACAGAATTGAACGGGTCGTTATGGCGTCCTCTGGCATTGGCTGGGGATTCTCGGACGAAATGAAAACGCTGCACGGCGAAATCGACTGGGCAGACGAGGCAGAGTCATGAAATGGGACGAGCTGGAAGCCACCTGCAAAGCCTGCACCAGCTGCAAGCTGTGCGAGCGGCGGCACAACGTAGTCTTTGGAGACGGCAATCCCCGGGCCGAGGTCATGTTCATCGGGGAAGGCCCCGGCGAGCAGGAGGATTTGAGCGGCGTCCCCTTTGTAGGGCGGGCGGGCCAGCTGCTGACTGATATGCTGAAAATCATCGACCTGGACCGCTCCCAGTATTACATCACCAACATCGTCAAGTGCCGCCCACCTGGAAACCGGGACCCGGAGAGCGCCGAGCAGGACGCCTGCATGGGCTACCTCCGCAGCCAGGTGCGGATGATCAAACCGAAAATCATCATCTGCCTGGGGCGCATCGCCGCCATGCGGCTGATTCGCAGCGATTACCGCATCACCAAAGAGCATGGGCAGTGGGTAAAAAGCGGTTCCTTCTGGATGACCGCCATCTACCACCCCTCCGCGCTGCTACGGGACCTGAACAAGCGCCCGGAGACCTTCGATGACCTGATGTCCATTCAGGAAAAAATCCAGGAGGTGTGTACCCACACCTACCCGGAGCAAAAATAAGACAAAAAGGGGCCGTACCACAACCGCTGTCGTGGTACGGCCTCCTTATCATTGGAATGTGTTATTCGACGCTCAACTCCGTGGCGGAGAGAATAGAGGTGCTCTCGCCGTCCTCCGGCAGCTCGTAGGTGATGGTCACCCGGTCGCCCTCGTTGAGAATGACCGCCTCCTCCGCTTGGGCGGCGCTGATGGCGTAATAGCTGTCACCGTCCTCCAGACGGAGGTAATAATAGGTGTCGCCGCTGATGACCGCAGAGCGGATTTCCTCCACGACCCCGGAGACGGTGGCGGTGTCCGCGACGACCTCCTCCACCGGGTCCTCCACCTTGATGCCGTTTTGAATCAGCAGCGTCTCATAGTTGGCCTGGCACTCGGCCACGGTGGAGCCGGTGGCTGTCACCTGGTAATCGGACACGTTGACCATGGCGTACATCTTCACCAGAGCGGCGCTGTCCTTCAGCGCCATAAAGTAGGTGGGCTGGTCGGAGATGTTCAGCAGGATGGGGAAGGTGGCGGAGTAGTTCAAATGCTGCACCGCGCCCTCAGCGCTGCTCATAGCGGAGTACTCCTCCGCGCCGGTGATGTTGTAGTACTTGGCCTCCTTAGTGCGCTGGTTCACCAGGATAAAGCCCACGTTGGATTCGTCGGAACCGGCCGAGGTGACGCCGGTGTACATATACACATCGTCGTTCAGGGCAATATAGTTGTAGCCCTCGGTGGTGGTGGTGACCCCCTTCTGGCCCAGCCAGCTGTTCAGCCAGCCGTTGACCAGCGCGCCCCGGTAGTTGTACTGGGTGATGATGGTGCTGGCGCTGTACACCCGGTCCACCCAACTGGGGACTTCTTCATAGTATTCGCACTCGCCGGTGACGGCGTTGACCAGCACCGCGCCCTTTACGTCCACGCCGCCGAACAGCCCAATGGTCCGCACCTCGCGGGAGCAGACCCACCAGGGGTTGCCCTCGTCGTCGATCTCAAAGTTCATGTCCCCAAACATAAAGGTGGGGTAGTTGAACCGCAGATGCCGGTACAGGTTCCGGTTGAAATGCTCGCAGTCGGAATATTTGATGCCCTCCTCCAGTTGCACCAGCTCGGCCTCCTGGGTGACCATGTTGACCACGATATACCCCGGCAGACCCTCGCTCCGGTTGTTGAACCACTTGATGATGTCGCCGTACTCCAGGGGAGACACCCGGACGGGCTGCTGGTTGTAGTTGATCTGGGAGTAGTTGTCACTGACCTCAAACTGAGACACCAGGTTGGAGTTGGTGCTGATGTTGCCCAGGGCGCGTTTGCCCAGCTGAATGGCGGAGTCCTCGTCCAGCATGGGGATCTCATTGTAGGAGATTTGGGCCACGTCCTCGGTGAAGTCGCCTGTCTCCACCTGGAGCAGGTTATAGTAGGCTTTCGCGTGGAAGATGGGCATGGAGATAAGAGAACCCACCAGCCCCACCGCCATGCACAGGGCAATGACGACCACGGGAGCGCTCATGATGTCCCGGATACCGTGGGTGAACGCCGCTGTCTGTCGGTGGACGGAGAAGCCCCGGTTGATGTGGATGACGCCGTTGCCGTCCTGCTCAAAGAGGGGTTCCGAACTGGTCCGCTCTTCTTGGCGCTCCTTTTTGACTGGGGAGAGGATGGCCCGGGCCATCAGGAAGATGACACACAGCACAATGATAAACGCATACAGGTCGTAGGACTTGGGGTTCAGCGGCGGCAGCGCCACATAATAGTACACCGCGCCCAGAATGACCGTCACCAAAAGGCTTTTCAGGGTCGTTGCAAGGGGTGTCTTAGGGGATTTGTTGTTCACAGAGAACGCCTCCTTTATGATAGCTATTAGCTGTTAGCTCTTAGCTATTAGCCTAGTAGTTGCTTCACCATACGTTTTGCGCTTTTGGTTTGTTGTACAAAACGAATCAGTTACAACTGCCTTCTGCTTTAAGCACCATGATTTCGGTCAGTAGAGCCTGACTACAGGGAAAAGCGCAGCTTTGGAAGTGCCGCTTGACGGCAACAGCTAACAGCTAATGACTAATAGCTTACTTCCAGTGTATCACAGGTTGATGGGAAAGGCAAACGATTCCCGGCGTTTTTGGAAAATTCCTTCGGCGCTGGCAAAGAGCTGCCCGGTGTGGTATACTGGAGGAAATATCGAAGGAGAAGCGTGGATTATGGCAAACATTATTGAGATCACAGACCTTTCCGACCCGGCGCTGGACCTGTTTCTCCGGCTGACCGAGGCCCAGCTGCGCAACCGGCTGGAGCCGGAAAAGGGGGTTTTCATTGCGGAAAGCCCCAAGGTCATCCGCCGGGCTCTGGAGGCCGGGGGTCAGCCAGTGGCCTTTTTGATGGAGCGGCGGCACATCCAGGGCCAGGCCAGAGAGCTGCTGGAGCGCTGCGGCGACATTCCGGTGTACACGGCGGACCGGGAGGTACTGGCCGGGCTGACCGGCTACCAGCTGACCCGCGGTATCCTCTGCGCCATGCGCCGCCCAAAGCTGCCCACAGTGGAGGAGCTGTGCGGCAATGCCCATCGGGTGGCGGTACTGGAGGGCATTGTGGACGCCACCAACGTGGGGGCCATCTTCCGCTCGGCGGCGGCGCTGTTCATCGACGCGGTGCTGGTGACGCCCACCTGCTGCGACCCGCTGTACCGCCGGGCGGCGCGGGTCAGCATGGGGACGGTGTTCCAGGTGCCCTGGACCCGCATCGGGGACACGGCGGCGGACTGGCCCCACCCCGGCATGGAGCGATTGCAAGGGCTGGGATTCCGCACTGCGGCCATGGCGCTGACTGACAAAGCGCTGAGCATCGAGGCACTCCAACTGCGGCAGGAGGACAAGCTGGCCATCGTCCTGGGAACGGAGGGGGACGGCCTCTCGCCTCGCACCATTGCCGGGTGCGACTACGCGGTGCAGATCCCCATGTCCCACGGCGTGGACTCGCTGAACGTAGCGGCGGCCAGCGCGGTGGCCTTTTGGGAACTGCGGCGGCGGTGAAAAGAAGCCTGAACCATGCGCAGCTGCAACGTCCATCGTCAGGGAACTGCCATTTGATTTTATATTTGCACTTTTCCCTCATCAGGCGTATACTGACCTTATCACCTTGGAAAGAGGCAAAACAATGCTGCTGAACATTCTCGCCGTGGGAGACGTGGTGTCCCAATCCGGCGTCACCTGCCTGCGCCGCCATCTACCCACGCTCAAACGGCTCAACCAGGTCCATTTTACCGTGGTCAACGGCGAAAATGCCGCCGGTGTGGGGTTGACTGAGGACAACGCACTGGACATTTTCACCGCCGGGGCGGATGTCATCACCCTGGGCAACCACACCTGGGGCAAAATCAAAATCACCCAGTTTCTGGATGACAGCCGGTATATCCTCCGGCCCGCCAACTTCCCCCAGCGGCTCCCCGGTCGGGGCTGGGCGGTCTACGAGGGCCCGATGGGTCTGCGCATCGGGGTGGTCAATCTGATTGGCCGGGTGGAGATGGACCCCAACGTGGATAACCCCTTCACGGTGGCCGACTCTGTTCTGGCGCAGATGGACGCGGACATCGTCCTGGCAGACTTTCACGCCGAGGCCACCAGCGAAAAGTTGGCTATGGGCTGGTATCTGGACGGGCGGGTCGCCGCCCTTTGGGGGACCCACACCCACGTTCCCACCGCCGACAACCGGGTGCTGCCCAAAGGCACCGGCTACGTCACCGATTTGGGCATGACCGGCCCCAGAAACTCGGTCATCGGCATCCAGCCGCAGATCTCCATCAACAAATTCCTGGGCGGGCTGCCCCGCCGGTATGAACCGGCCCCCGGCCCCTGCCAGCTCAACGCCGTCCTCTTCACGGTGGACAGCGACAAGCGCACCTGCCTGCGGGCAGAGCGCATTGACATTACCGACTGACGACATGAGGGAAAGACAGAACTATGAGTCAGCAAATTTCTGAAAACCAGACCGAACAGGACGCCCCCAGCGGGGGCTGGCGCAGAGACGTCTATGACTGGCTGCAAACCCTGGCCCTGGTGCTGGTGTTTATCACCATTTTCTTTACGTTTTTTGGCATGGTGTTCGGCGTGTCCGGCTCCTCCATGTACCCCACCCTCCACGACGGCGACGCCATGCTCATCCAGCGCATCGGCTACACCCCCCGGCAGGGAGATGTCGTGGTGCTGAAAAAGGACGGGTTTCCCTACGAGGACGATTCGGAGGCCATTGTCAAGCGGATCATCGCCGTGGCGGGCCAGACGGTGGAGATCGACTATGACGCCAACACCGTCTATGTGGACGGCGTCGCCCTGGCGGAGGACTATCTGAACTTCGCCAACGAGGGAACCGAGCAGTACGGAGACGACTACATGGTGGAGCGGGACGGCATGGTGTACAGCAGCTTCCAGGTGCCGGAGGGCTGCATCTTTGTCATGGGCGACAACCGCAACGGCTCCACCGACAGCCGCTATGCCGCCTTGGGCATGGTGGACACCCGGTATGTGCTGGGCAAGGCGGTCTGCGTCTTTTTCCCCTTCTCCGCCGCCAGGTGGCTGAGCTGAGAATCAGACGCGGAAAAAGCACTTCAAAAACGCGCAACCAAAGGACGGGCTGCCGCGCTCCTGTTCTTGATTCCAGACAGATACGAAAAAGCCCCCCAGCTGAGCTGGGGGCTTTTGGCGCAGAAGGAGGGATTTGAATTATCCCGGTATTACCTGTATGCGCCCGTATCGTCTGCAAATAGCTTTATTTTAATCCGTTTTTATCAACTTTTGCCCGTACTTATCCGTACTGTTTTTAACGGCTAAGGGGTAGTAGCGTTCGCGTCCTGCGCCGCCAAATACCCCCACATTATCGCCAAAAACTCCCCTGTCCCCGGCCAGCGCTCCAACGGCCTCCCGGCTATCTCCTGCAAATACGCCGGGTTCACCTCCCACGCCCTGCGCACCACGGTGCGCAGGTTGCGCTCTACGGCGGTCCAGCGCTTCCCCGTGGTCTGGCCTACTGGCGTGTAGATGCACCGCACAAGGGCGGTTAATCGCGCCGGGTCCTCCAGCGTCAGGCGGATTGCAAGGCACATCTCCCGGTAACCGGTGTATGTGGGGCAGATGCCCAGCTTGCACAAAGTAATGTCGATTTTATCCATGGTGTTTACCTCCCAAAAATATTTCAGGTAGATAATAGACCATTTTAGCCCTCTTTTGTTAATTTTCGACAAAAGAAGTGCTAGAGCAAATTTTAGGCTGTTTTTTCTCTTTGCCTTCCTTCTGCGTGTAAAAAAGGAACGTTGCAACTTTTTATTCTACAACGTCCCCAAAAAGCCGCCATTCCGCTTTCCAGCGGTCTGGCGGTTTTTTGCTTGTTGGGGCATATCCCCAATCCCCTTTTTTTGAAGAACACCACTGGCGTGGTGGCTACGCATTCCTGCGGAACGCTAAAAAGTTTACAGATAACTTTATCAACTTATCCAAACCATATGGTGACTTTTAATCCAATGAAAAAATGACTGTCACATCACCGCTGCCCAGTGCTTCCTCCCAGCCGGTCAGGTCGTCGATATGGCCCAATCGAGTGTAACTCCAGGAGTTGGAGCCGTAGAAGATCACGATCTGGTTGCTGTTGTAGAGAACAATGTCCCCTGCCTGAGTTGTCGTCTGGCTGTTGCTGGTGGGCAGGGGAAACGTCCATCCACTTCGAGCAGTTGGCGCACTACCCCTGCCTGGCCTTTGACCAGGGGGACAACAGTTCCTTCTACAACGCGGAGGAAATTCTCTCCACCGGGGAATATGCGCAGGTCATCAAGGCGAATGACCGGGCAACCATGCTGAACCTGATGGTGGGCCTGAACGGGTACACGCTCTGCTCCGGCATCATCTGTGAGGAGTTGAACGGTTCAGATTATGTGGCGGTGCCCTTTCAGGACGAGGGGCGGATTCGGAAAGCGTCATGGAATCGGCTATATCAACCGAAAAAACCTTGTTTTGAGCGAAATGGGCGAAAAATACATTGAAGCCATGAGGCGCTACCTTGCCGCCACATAAATTGCAAAGCATTCCTGCCCGGATATAGCTTAAAACTATATCCGGGTATTTTCTTTCGGTATTGGACGGATTCAGCGGCCAGTGTTACGATAACGGACAGAAAGGGGGATGTGCAAATGAAGAAACGAGAACAACTGGCCCGTTGGTCTGCGAGCAAAACGCACTCTGTCCGATGTACGCGCCTCCTGGGGTCACGAACGCAGGAGCGTAACGGAAGTTGAACAACGTTTGCATCCGTCCCTGGGAGGGACTGTAACAGAAGCAATTCACGAAAGAATGAAAGAGGGACATCATTATGACCATTGATTATCTGGAATGGGGCGCGCTGCTGCTTGCGGTAGCTTTTTTCGCCCTGCTGTATTACTTAGACCGAAAGCGGCACATAGACTTTGGCGTCCGCACCATTCTCGCCTTGGGCTTGGGCATTGTCGTTGGACTGGCCTTCAAAGGCCACTATACCTATGTGGCCGCCGTGGGCACCATCTATGCCCATGTGATCTCCGCCGTTGTGGTGCCGCTGCTGATTTTCAGCATCACCGCCAGCATCACCAATCTGAGCAGTTCCATCCGTTTGAAGAACATCGGACTGAAAACCGTGCTGTTCCTGGAGCTGAACACCCTAATCGCCAGCATCATCACCCTGCTTGCCAGCATCGCTACCAATATTGGAGACGGGTTCGTCTACGAACTGGCCACCGACTATGAAGCGGCGGAAGTCCCCACCTTTGTGGACACCATCATCAGTCTGTTCCCCCAGAACCTGGCCTCCCACTGGGCGGATGGGGAAGTCGTTCCCATTGTCCTGTTTGTCATCTTGGTGGCCCTCAGCTACAACGCTTTGGCGGCCGAGAATGCGGAACAGGTCGCCCCGTTCAAAGCCTTCATCGACGCTGGCAACCGGGTCATGGGGAAAGTCGTCAGCATCGTCATCGGCTTTACTCCCTACGCGGTGCTGTCGCTGGTGGCCAGAGCCGTGAGCAGAAACGCCCTCAGCGACCTGCTGCCGCTGCTCAGTGTGCTGGTCCTGGCCTATGTGCTGTGCGCCGTTCAGCTCTTCCTGGTGGAGGGTGTATTGCTGAGGGTAATTGGCCGCCTGAATCCCATCGCCTTTTTTAAGGGCATTTGGCCTGCGGGGGTGGTGGCGTTCACCTCCCAAAGCAGTGTGGGGACCATTCCCGTCACCGTCAACCAGCTGACGAAGAAGCTGGGCGTCAACGAGGACATCGCCTCTTTTGTCGCCAGTCTGGGGGCTAATCTGGGAATGCCCGGCTGCGCAGGGGTCTGGCCGGTGCTGTTGTCGGTCTTTGCCGTTCACATTCTGGGCCTTGAATACTCCGCCGCCCAGTATGCGTTCCTGGTGGTGCTGGCCGTGGTGGTCTCCGTTGGCACAGTAGGCGTACCCGGCACCGCCACCATCACAGCCACCGCCGTCTTTACTGCCGCCGGACTGCCGGTGGAGGTCATCGTCCTGCTGTCCCCCATCTCCAGCATCGTGGACATGGCCCGCACCGCCACCAATGTCGTTGGCGCAGCGACAGCGGCTACCTTGGTCGCCGCAACAGAGGAGGGTCAGCTAAACCATGAGGTTTACGACCAAAACCTCCAGGGGAAAAAGAACGATAGAACGATCCCCCAGCAGGTGTAGCCGCCGCTGACAGCCTGCTCGCCACCTGGCCATTCCCGCCTGTGTGACCCTTTGATGACAAGTGAAATTATCATCAGGACAAAACCGGCTGGCATTAAAAAACGAAACTGCCGATATAAAATGGGAACATCTTTATGGGCGATGGCGAGGATGAGCTTCCACAACACCTTCCCGACACCGGCCAGCACACATAAGATTGCGCCGACCATGAATACAGCAGACTGATAAATCTGCCCAATCAAAATCATAGAGGCGCTAAAGCACAGCACAGGCAGAGCGTCAACGATTGCCATGCCTACGGAGGCTTCTAAAACTTTACCATTTTCTTTGCTCATAGCGTTACCTGATTTCTATAAAAATGCAAATGAAGTGTAAGCGTTCCGCAGGAATGCGCATTCTATCGCCAACGGCGATGTTCAAAAGGGGTTTGGGGATTCACCAACCAGCCAGCGCAGCAGAGTCTTTGGTAGCACAAATACCATCAAATGCAGTAAAACAGGCCATTGACTTCATATATTGTATCCATAATCCGGAACAAAACGTGTGCCGCAAATTGTGCGCTGTGAAGTGTGGCAACAGCACTGGCTCTCGATCCTCCGCTTGCGCTCGTTCTGTTTCCTCTGCGCTGTAGTCCTTACGGATTCTCTCTATCCCCTGATTCACATTAGCGGGGTGGTATACACCACTCTGATTGTCAACAGAGGCGGTCACGCGAACGTGACCACCTCTGCCTTTTCATCTCTTTATTTTGTGTTTGTTGCCTTGTTTTTCTGAATCGCCTTCTCCTGCGCCCAGCGCTGCTGGGCTTGGTCTTATGAGAGATGCAGAAGTCGGGACAGCTCAGATAACACTGCTCAGTTGATCTGTGTCATGTCAGACCAATTGGACGAGCTGGTGTTGCTATTGCTACTACTGCTACTACTGGAACTCTTCTTGCTGCTGCTACTACTGCTACTGCTGCTCTTCTTACTGGAGCTGGAAGAGCTGGAAGAACTGGAAGAACTGGAAGAGCTGGAGGTACTGGGCTTCTTGCCTTTGCTTACGTTGACGGAAACGGAGGACCCTTTGTCCACTTCTGTACCGGCGGCAGTGCCCTGCTCAGTGATATAACCGGAGCTGGTGTAGTCGCTGTAGACTTCAGTGGTGCTACCAAGGGTCAGGCCCACGGCCTCCAACGCTGCGGTGGCCTCGCTCGTAGTCATGCCGGTGACATCCGGCACCGTGACCTGCTCCGGCCCCTGACTGACCTTGAGGGTGACAGTGTCGCCCTTGCGCACCTGCTCTCCCGCTGCCGGAGACTGCTTCATAATGGACCCCTTTGCGATTTCAGAGCTGTAGCCCTTTTTGGTCTTGACAGTCAGACCCAGCGCCTCCAACGACGCCTGGGCCTCCTCCAGCATCTGCCCCTTGTAATTCTCCAGTTCAAAAGGCTTGGAGCCAAGGCTCAGGGTCAGGACGATCTCTGTTCCCTCATCTACGTCGGACTCTGCCTCCAGGCTTTGGGCGATCACCTGTCCCTCTGCGTACTCGTCCGAGTATTCGGACTCCGTGGAAACAGTCAGACCCAGCTTCTCCAATGCGGAAACTGCATCTTCGCCTTCTGCGCCCATCTCGTTCGGGACAGTGACAACGGAACCCAGGCTCAGGGTCAATGTGAGGCTGGTGTTCTTGGCCACCCTCTTGGCCACCTGCTCTCCCTCATTGGACACGCTGACCACACAGCCTTTGTCTACCTCGTCCGAGTGGACCCATTCTTCTTCCCCCACAACGAGAGAGGCAGCTTCCAATGCCTCAACCGCTTCCTGCTCCGTCATGAGGGACACATCCGGCACCGCGGAGGTGGTCGTCATGTAGTATCCTCCACAGCTGCCGACGACCGCCAACAGCACCACAAGGAGGATCACCGCGATTCTTGGCACCTTGCCCCGGTTCCTGGAAGCACCGCCAGCCCCTTTCGTGGCAGGCTCTTCGGGAGGCGGAGCATCTGCCGCAGATGTGGAGCCATTGACGGATGTATGATCCTCTGGCGGGCTTTCCGGTTCAGACAATACAGAAGACCCGGCATCCTCTCCCCCGGGGGGTGTTTCCTCTGCGCTACCGCCGTCCAGTATCACAGTAGGGTTCCGTTTTTCGGTCATATTTTCAGTGAGGTTACCCGGTTCGGGAGCAGACGAAATATGGACGGTCTTATCCCCTCCTGAAGCGAGAACCCCTACACCTTTGTTGCTGTCCTGCTCCCCGCTCTGCTTTTCATCTTTCTGTTCCACAGACGCAGAACCGCTTGAGCCAGAGCCAGACACAGCGGTAATCGAGCGGTCAGATCCGGGGATCGTCAGTGCATCTGCGCTGGTACCCACGACCTGTTCCCAGTCCGCGTCATCATATTGAATTGACTCCAGATCCTCACGCATCTGTCGTGGGCTGGAATATCGGTCTGCCGGGTCATAGCTACAGGCTTTCAAGATAATTTCAGCCAGCTGTCCGCTGTCCTGATCTGGCTTGGGAAACGCTTCGCCGCTCAACCGGCGACTCTGGGCCAGGTTGTGGTCGCCGTGGTGGATGCGCTCTGGGTAGGGCGGCAGGAAAGGGTCCCGGTTGTGGTTCAGCAGCTGGTACATGACAATGCCAAGAGAATAGAGGTCCACACTGAACCCATAGGGTCTGCCCAAATAAATCTCCGGGGCCATGTAAGTAAAGGTTCCCTTTTGCGAAAGCATCGCCATTGTCGCGTCTTCTGCTACCCGCCGGGCAATGCCAAAATCGCTGAGCTTAAAGTCCCCGTTCTCGCTGACCAAAATATTGCTGGGCTTGATGTCCCGGTGGATGATGTTGAACTTCTGGCACCGCTCCAGGGCGTTGCAAATGTCGATCCCCAGTTTAATGACCGTTTTCCGGGTGATTTCACGCTCTTTAATGTATTTATTCAGCGGGGTCAGTAGTTCCATTCGGATCAGCAGTTCCCAGCTGATGCCGTCCTCACATTGCCGGGCCTGGTGATCCTCGTAGCTGACAATATTACTGTGTCCCTTGAGTTGATACATGGCGCGGACTTCTTCCAGCACGCCGGCGGCCATTTCCCGAAAATACTCCGCCACGGCCTCGTCGGATTCGCCTTGATTCCGCATTTCGTCCACCTGGACCTCCGACTGCGGAATACGGATCACCTTCAATGCTGACTTGGTCGAGAATCCAAGATCATCCGTCTTTTGAATCTCATAAACCATGCCATAGGCGCCGCTGCCCAGTTCACGGACTTCCTTCCAATCATCATATTGCGGCAATGTATATCACTCCCTCTAAAACCATCAGTCCAATCGACATCAATGCCGAAAGGAAAATCAGCCGTAAAACAATACCTCAATCCGTATACCTTTTGCTGAAACGAATGGGGGTATCATTTATTCTTGCACGTTACAAGTGTAGCGCTGTCAATCTGCTTTGACCACCCAAAAGCCTGCCATCGTGCTGAAGATCCCCTCCACAAACACGATAACAGACCAGAAAACCCACAGTCCCATTAAGAAACTGAGAACTGCCGCACATAGGGAAACGGCGAGACACACCAGCAGCTTCCGCCGCAAGAGGCGGAACTGCTCCCTGCACAAAGTACCGAGGAGACAGCCAGAGACGGTGCAGAGAACCACGCAAATCAGCATTTGCGGCATCACGCCGCCCCAGAAGAGGCCGCCGAACACGATGTCAACGAATGCCGCCAGGAGGATTTTCCCAACCTGCCGCCCTCTGGCGGAACCCTGTGGATTCGATTTTTTTGCCGTTTGTGGTTCCGGCTTTTCACGAGCCTTCCGTGCGGCGTCGGTTTTCTTTGGCGATGTGTCCTCCATTTTGGGCTGTGCGGACGCTTTCTTTTCCTCAGCCCCTTCCACAGGCGCACGTCTCGCGCTGTGCCCATTCAGCACCGTCGTGTAATCCTCGTTCCCGGTCAGGTTCATGGTAGCGTCCTCTGGAATGGGACCGTAAGAGAAACCGTCCTCTTCCTGTTCCGCATCCTGCACAACGCTCTCTCTGTGAAGCTGCTCTGTTCCGTCTTTCACACCTGCGGATGTGCCAGCGGTAGACAGAGAACCGCTCGAGCGGTCAGAGCCGGGAATGGTCAGCACTTCTGAATCTATTCCTACGGACTGTTCCAAAGACGATTCCGCGCATAGAAGCGCCTCCAGGTCCTCGCGCATTTGCTGGGGGCTGGAATAGCGGTCCGCCGGATCAAAGCTGCAAGCCTTCAGGACAATTGCGGCCAACTTGCCGTTGGCCTGGTCTGGACAGGGCAATGGATCCCCCTTTATCCTGCGGAGCAGCGCACTGCTGTGGTCGCCGTGGTGGATACGCTCTGGGTAGGGCGGCAGGAAGGGTCCCGATTGTGGTTTAGCAGTTGGTACATAACAATACCAAGAGAATAAATATCCACGCCGAATCCATAGGCTCTGCCCAAATAAATCTCCGGGGCCATGTAAGTTGATGTCCCCTTTTGCGAGAGCATCGCCATTGTCGCGTCTTCTGCTACCCGCCTGGCAATGCCGAAGTCGCTGAGCTTGAAGTCTCCGTTCTCGCTGACCAGAATATTGCTGGGCTTAATGTCCCGGTGGATGATGCTGAGCGACTGGCACCGCTCCAGGGCGCTGCAAATGTCGATTCCCAGCTTGATGACCGTTTTGCGGGTGATTTCCTGTTCTCGGATGTATTTGTTCAGCGGGGTCAGCAATTCCATCCGAATCAGCAATTCCCAGCTGATGCCGTCCTCGCAGAGCCGGGCTTGGTGGTCCTCATAGCCAACGATGTTGCCGCAACCCCTGAGCTGGTACATGGCTCGAACCTCGTCGGATACCTTGGCAGCCATTTCCCGGAAATACTCCGCCACGGCCTCGTCGGGTTCGCCCTGGCTCCGCAGTTCGTCTATCTGATTTTCATACTGGGGAATGCGGATCACTTTCAGAGCAGACCTGGTAGAAAAGCCCAGTTCATCCTTTTGTTCGATTTCATAGACCGCGCCAAAGGCGCCGCTGCCCAGTTCACGCACTACACGCCAGTTTCCATATTGAAGCTCCACAGCAGTCTCTCCTTCTGTGTGTTTGCAACAAAGGGTTTTTCTCCTTGTTTTCTGATTATAACACAATCTGCCACAAAGCGGCAATAGGTAAGAGGAATTTTTTCCGCAGTAAGAAAGAAAAATGCCATTCCCATCCCCTGCGCAACGGCAGGGAAAGAAATGGCAAAAATCATTTTGTTGATATTGGGGCAAAGGCCGACGGAACATCAAAGCTCCGGCTCCTGGGGCGGCGTAGGCTTTTGCGCTGCCTGCTTTTCGTAGTTGTTGTACAAGACATTCAGAACCTGTACGAAGCTCTCCTTTTCTGGATTTTGGTATCCCGTAAAAACCACGTCGTTTATGTCCTCATGCTGAAAAAGAAAATTATTTGTCTGATTGATGTAACCCTCTGGATACGGAACGCCGAGATAATCATACATTTTTCCTTCGTCCTGTTTGATTTGCATAACGCCGATAATCATCAGCTTTTTGTTTGCATCCTTCAAAAGGACAATGCTTCCAATGGGTAATAGGTCTTTCATAATAGTTCCCCCAATCATTAAAATGCATTAACTGAACCAGGATATGACCTTATTTACAGCAGAACCAATGGCCTCTCCTGCTTTTTCCGCCATTATTTTGTATCCCTCAGCGGCCTTTTCAGCATAACTCAAATCATCGTTTTCGTCTCCGCCAGACATCTTGTCAACCCAGCCAAATATCAAATCATCTAACCCCAGTGTAAGCGAATGACTCAAACCATAAATTCCCGCTACTGAGATGTCGATTCCTGTTGCTCCAGTATCACCCACGTCCCAGGAACCATCACTCGCATACTTCTCAATGCTGCGAAATGCCTGTGATACCGTAGAAACACCTGCTTCGCCAATCGCTGTGTAAACGCTGAGAGCGCTCCAGACACCCGCTTTTACATCTGCTAGGCTGGCAACATCTTTGATATGCTTTAACGTATACCCGGACTTAATCGTGGAAATGACATCCTTTCCGCAATCC
Source organism: Oscillospiraceae bacterium Zagget6 (assembly GCA_001941075.1). Lineage (GTDB taxonomy): Bacteria > Bacillota > Clostridia > Oscillospirales > Oscillospiraceae > Onthomonas. Next base: position 113,631 of record MSHH01000075.1, read on the forward strand.
AGATAATCAGCAATAATGGTACCCCATTTATTCGCGTCTATGTTTTCGCTCAGGGTTTCACTTGCTGAGAGAACAGAACTTACAAGGCCCATTAAACTTCCAGACAGCCCCAGAATTTTCACATTCCTGTTGGCAATATCTCCAAAAAGGCCAGTTGTAACTCCCTCAAACATATCGCGCCAATAGTCGTACAAGCCGGTCCACACGCTCACGCTGGAATCCGCTAAACTACAGATTGCTGCCAGTCCAGTTAGCCCGGCCTTATCGCTGTCACTGCCGAAGAAGAAGCTTTCAAAGTCCTCAAGATAAGAGAGAATGTTCTCAAGAATACCGGCCTCAGAGTTATCGCCCCATTTGTCCATAGCCTTGAGGATCGACTTGATTTTGTCGAGAAAATCTTCATCTTCCTCATTCAGCAATCCCAAAAAGCTCTCGACTCCTGCTCCGTCGTCGCCATCTCCACCTGCTATGACTGCGCTTACACTCTCCGCAATACTGCTGGCAGTGGCCTCTGCCACACCCACCAGCTCGTTCTCAGTGGAGGTGTACTGTTCCACGGCGGTGGACAGCGCGCCGGACAGGGCTGAGGCGATCTCCCGCAGCTGGCCCACGTACTCACTGTGCTGGCTCAGGTTGCTGCGGATGGCAGTGCTCAGGGAGGTCCTCCACTGGAGCTGCTGGTTGACTGCCGCCACGTCTGAGGAGATGTCCTCCAGGCGCTGGAGCAGGGTCTGCAACTCTGCAACCTGATCGCTCATCACAGTTGTGTTGACACGTAACATAGCCATGGAACGCTCCTTTCTCTTCGGGCGGCTGCGCCGCACGAGCCGGGGAACCCCCGCTCATGCGGCGCGCCTTTTACGGACAGCCGATGGTTTACAGGTTGACAGTGGGCAGGTCGTTGGCCAGGCTGGTCACCTGAGCCTCAGTGGTGCTGTACTGAGAGGCGATTTCGTTCAGGTCGGACACATGCTCCAAAATGGTGGTGTTGATCTTGTCCATAGCGGTCTGCAACGCGGCAAATTTGGTGCGGTAGGCTTCGCTGCCTTCGCCGGTCCAGGTGCCGGAGAGGGCGTTGACCTTGCTGATCATGTTGTCATGCAGGGCTTTGACCTGGGTGGCCTTGCTCTGGAAGGTGCTGGCGGTAGAAGTCAGCTGATCGGGAGTAACAAGCAGAGTGGTTTCCATAGTAGAATCTCCTTTTCAAAATCAAAATCGGTAAACAAGTGCGGTAAAACAGGCTGCGGGGCTGCCGCCTGCGGCAGCTCTCCGCCGGAGGTGAAATCAGGTGGTCTTAGCGGTCTCGGCGTTGGTCGCCTCGGCCTGCTCATAGGCCTGGAGAATGCTCTGGAGGGTGGAGATGTACTGTTCAACGGTGGCGGCGAACGTGTCCCAGGTGGCCTTGTTCTGCTGGAAATAGGTGTTGAACACCGTGTTGGCGTCGCCGGTCCACTGGCTGGCCAGAGTCTGCTGCTCGCTCTCCAGCTCGGTGACGCGGCTCTTGAACTCGCTGTTGTCGCTCTCCAGCTGGCTGATGACGCTGGTGATCTCAGATGCGGTCAATCCAAATTTGCTTGCCATAATATACGTTCCTCCTGTATGATTGTGTAGTGGGGTTTCGGTGGGTGGTTGATATGCTTATTTCAGCCCCTTTTGGGGCATAAAATACGTTGGTTGGGTCAGCTTCCGCTGTTGGTCTTGGCCAGCTCTATGGCCTTCATTTCCGTCTGATAGTAGCTGTTGGCCGCATTTGAGACGACCCGGGAGACCGTTTGCAGGTTGCTGCTGGTCTTGGTCAGCTTCGTCTGTAGCGCTTCGCATTTTTGCAGGAACAGCGTGGCGCTGTCGCCCTGCCAGCCAGCGCTGAGTGTATCCACAATGGAGCCGAGCTTGGTGCTGACGTCGCTCAGGTCGCTGGCGCAGCTGTTCAACGCGGTGGCCTGGGCCTTGACCTGATTGAACTCGATGCGGATGGACTTTTCTGTACTCATTTGTGCGCTCCTTTACAACGTGATCGCCGGGAGCGACTCCGCCGCCGACTGGACTGCGGCCTCCACTGTCTCGTAGACGCCCGCCATGACCTCCAGGTCGGTGATGTACGCTTCGTAGCGGGTAAGCATCGCGTCGATGGAGTCCACCTGGCTGGTGTAGGCGCTGCGGTGGCTCTCTGCCGCCTCTCCCGTCCAATAGGATGCGGTGCCGTTCATCACGGTTTTCAGGGTGTCAAACTGTTCCTGCATAGCGGTCAGCTGTGTGCGAACTGCCTCTGCCTGGGTTTTCAGGTCGCCTGTGCTGACAAGTAATTGCCCTGTAATTGCCATTTTGCATCACCTCCTGTGTCAGACCTGAATGCTGCTGATAGAATCGCTGACCGACTCCTCGCAGGCATCGTAGGATTTCTTTGCAGAGCTAACATCATCAATGATGGACTGGATGGCGCTGCAAAGGGTCTGCATGGTCTCGTTGTCAGTGGTGCAGCGGCTCACAAAGAGGTCGTGGGCTTCACCGACCCACATCCCGTCCAGCGCTTCGATGGCGCCGAACAGGTTTTTGCGCTCGGTGGTGACGTTGTCCAGCGCGCTCTGCATGGACTTCACCGCTGTCGCCACCTGCGAGGTGTCCACCTCAAAGGTCATGAAATCAACTCCTTTCTCACTTCACCAGCGGTCTGATCAAGGTTGTGGAAGCGGCAGTTAAAACCGCCTTGGGAATCGGGGAAATCAGTAACTGGTTCTTTGTCCAAAAGATAGGCGACGGCTTCGGGCTTGGCACGACAGGCTTCACCGGGCGAACGGGCTTGACCGGACCCACCGGCCTGGGGCGGATGGGGATGAATGGGATGGTCGGCTTGGGCTTGGGCCCAATGGGCGTCGGCCTCACCCAAATCATCCGAATGGGTACAGCGAAGATTAGACTCAGCGGCCAGTTCAGCCGGATAGCGATTAGCCGGAAGGGAGTGTAACCGGTTCGCATCAGTGGTTCGGCAACGGGTAGTTTGGTTTCGCTGGCCACATCTATGTCGGTGCTGGTGCTGCCGGTGATCGCGTCCTGCTCGCACTTCTGGTACTGCTCCGCCGCAGAATTAAGTGTCCGAACCAGCTGGCTCAGCGTTTGCTGATACTGTTCCACGTTCTTCCGCTGCCGCTCGATGGATTGAATCTGGCTGTCCAGATTTGTGCTGGACTGACGGAGCTGACTTTCGATTCGTGAGAGCTGGCAGGAAATCTCATCCAGCCTTGTCGCCTGGGTCTTCAGGCTCGCTGCCGCCTCCGTGAGGCTTTCAGTTGTCACTTTCATCATAAGCAACTCCCCTTCGTTGTTTGCAGGTACATCATAACACGGCTTTCTCCGTCTTGGGCGAAAATGCGACAAGAGGACGTTCAAACGGGATAAACGGTTTTTTCTCCGTTTTCCGCTGCGCCGCTGTCAGAGCAGCAGCAGCGAGTCGCCGGAGTGGATGGCATTGCTCGCCAGAGTGGTCATGGGGTGCAGGACGCGCTTCCGCGTCTTGTCGCAGAGCAGGAACAGGCCCGGGTCGCGCTTGAGCGCCAAGTGTTCCTTCTGCGCGATCATTTCTACGATCTCCTCCGTCACCTGGGCCAGCGGCATCGTCTCCATCAGCTTGAAATCGTACTCCTGGTTTGTCTCCTGAAAAAATATATTGACCAGAATCATGCCGTCACACCTCGCTTTCCTCCAGCAGCTGGTTCAGCCCGTGGGGAGTATAGGGCTGCGTACTGATCTCATCCTCCACAATGCAGGAGAGCAGCAGCTGCCCCTCGCTGCGCCACAGGCGGAGCAGCAGCTCCGGCGCCCCATCTGCGCTGGTCGCCAGAATAACGACCTCCGACTGCTCCAGCAGCTCCTCCAGCGTGACATCCTCCGACAGCGTCTCGAACGGGGGCTGCTCCAGGTCGGCTTCCTCTGCCTCCGGCAACAGTTCGTCCACCAACAGCTCGGCAAGCTCCTCTGCCTCTGCCGGGTATACGCGACAGGACTGCTCCTCTGTCAGCACCTGCTGCACGATAACGGTGCGGCCATCCTCCTGGTAGGCGTTTAGAAGAAAACCTGTCCGGTTACAGGCTGCCAGGATGCGTTGGGGCCAGGCCACCGGATGCAGTCGTGCGGGCAGCTCGTCCGCAATCACATAGCCCTCCAGTTCGTGTTCCATAAGGCCCAAATCGGCCAGGTGAAAAAAAGCTTCCAGCATTCGCTGTTCCAACGGCTGATTTGTCTCCAGCACGGGAAAGTCTTCCCAGTCCTCACGCCCCAATAGTTCCATGCACAGGTGCAGTTCCATGGTGGTGAGAATCAGCCCGTTTTCCTGCTCCTTGTTCATGTTGTATCCTCCTGGAAACGGCTCTTGTAGTTGCGGGACAGCGGCACAAAAATCTGACCGTCCATCTCGATATATTGGTCTGTAAAATTGACGGAAAGGATGTGATCCCGGTTGACCAGGTAGCTCTTGTGGCAGCGTACAAACTCCTTTGGCAGCTGATCCTCCAACTGCCGGAGTGTGCAGCGAAGGCTGACCTCCCTGTGGGCGGTGCGCAGAAAAACCCGTTTTTCCCTGGCCTCAAAGTAGCAGATCTCCCGGTAGGGGATGTACTGCGTCCGCTGGCGGGTTTTCACCTCAAACTGCGACTCCGATTTGGGGATGTGCGCAGCGTGGAGGGAGGAGAACAGCGCGGAAATCGTCTGTTCTGCGGCGTCTTCCGTCAGGGGACGCCACAGCAGACTGGAGGGCATGATCTCCGGCCGGACGTAGACGGTAGGAGAAACCGACTGCCCCGCGATGGGGACTACAAGCACCTGGGGATTCCGCTTTCTGGCTTCAATCAGCACGGTCAAAGCACTCTGAACCGCCACATCGCAAATCAGCACATCCGCAGTTTCATCCGACTGCGCCCACTCGCGCCATTCCTCCGGCTCATTGGTGGACAGCACCTCGCTCTCCGCCCAGCTGTGTACCAGGGAATACCGGGCGACGAGCAGGCGGATCAGCGCTGCCTCGTCTTTTTTGCCGGTAAAGATAAGAATTTTGATCATCCGCCGTTCCCCCCTCTGTTTTGCGGGAAGATGATCGGCTGCACGGTCTGATCATCCGCCTGATCCACTGCGTAGGCCATCCCCGGTTTCAGGCGCTTTCTCTGCTCCTGGAATGGGATACCCTGGTAACTAAACAGCGTTTGCTCGCTCAGCGCACCGCCGATAAATACGCCGTTGCACTCTTTGGAAAAGCTAAGCCATGCGGCATGACCGGATACCTCAGGAATCTGCTTCACGTTCAGGGCCGCGAAGAAATAGATGTTCAGCAGCTGCCCTTTGGCAAAGATGACCTCGATTTGCCTGTTCAACTTCCCTACCTTTTCCAAGTCGGAATAAATGGACTGGAAGAACCCGCACAGGTCGGGCAAGAAGATGTAGACCGGCGGAAAAGCCTTCCGCATGGCCTGGTAAATCTCTGCGTCCTCCAGATCCTTCCCCCGCAGGGCATTCCGTTTTGCACCCCGCTCGTTGACAAGGAGGATCAACTCCTTGACCATTTGGAACAATTCCATTGGTGTGACGACATATTCCGCGCCCACCAGCTCGGCGGTCCTTGCGTCGGCGTGGCTTTCCCCGTCCACCATGATGACCCTGCCGCCGGTATCCCTGGCGGCGCAGGCCAAATTCCGCAGGAAAGTGGACTTGCCGCTGCGTTCCCGGCCCAGGACCACATAACAGAACGTCTTGCTCAAATCCACGCAATAGAGGGACGCATCCACCTGATGATAAGCTACAGGGAGCAGTCCGCCCGCTTTGACGGTATCCTGATACTCTTCTAGTCCGCTGAGCAGCTCCCAGACGGGCTTTGCGGGGATCTCTGGGATCAACGCGGCCCGGCGTCCGGTCCAGCCTGCGCTCATCCGGGCGCAGGCCGCCTTGATTTGCTCCGAGCGGTCATAGTCGTTTCCGCACGGCAGGCCAGGGCCGTCTGGTACTCCAGTACATTGCCGTCCAGAGCGGCCAATCCGCGTCCTTTGACGTTTACCTCCGGCAGTACGTCGAAGTGAGAGATGTGCAGCGCCTCGTTATAGCGGTATTTGTCGGCCAGCTCCAGGCAAATGCCCTGCCGAATGTTGTCAGCGATTTTGTTTTGCAGGTCCGCGCCGCCAAAGCCTGTGCAGGAGAGCACCAGGAAGATGCCATAGCCCTCTGCCTCCCGCGACAATTCGATCAGCTCGCGCTCAAATCGATTCTCTGTTTTTTCCTTGAAGTTGGCATAGCCGTCGATGGCCACGACGATTGCAGGCAGCACCCAGCCGTGCAGCCGGATATACTGAGAGAAGCTGCCGCCCTTGATTTGCGCTTTGCGCTGTTGCAGGATCTTAGTGATCATGCCAAAGAGCTTGTTCAGCCGGTCATCCTCCCCTTCCAGCACAATGCCGCCCACATGGGCGTCCCCTGCGAAGGAGGTGAGCATTTGGCTGCTGAAGTCGATGCCATAGAGGTTGACCTCCGCCGGAGAATAGCAGTTGATGAGGGCGTAAAACAGCGTTTGCAGGAAGGTGGATTTTCCGCTGGCGACGCCGCCCACCACCACCAGATGGCCTTTGGAAAAGTCGATGACCAGCGGGAACTGCATCTGGTTCTCCGGCGCGTCCACCAGCCCCATCTCCACCGAGAGCTGGAATCCGCCGCTGTGCCTGGGCCAACTGCCGTCCCGCCAGGCGGCATTGGGATAGCCTTCCAACTCGTCCAGGAAAAGGCAATCCGGCAAGACCGGCATCCAAAGCCGTTGGCTGTTCTGGAATCCGTATGTTTTAGCCAAATTTGCCAAATACTCGACGACAGCCTCCAACTGGGTCTCCTCTTTGGCCTCTGGGAGTTTTTGTTTTTGCAGCCGGAAGATGTCAATCAGCTGGGTTGCAATTTCCTCCGGCTCCGTGGCTGTCATGGGCCACGCAAGGATGACATCCTCGATCCGACGCAGGTTGAGTGGACCTTCTGGATACAACTCCTTCTCCTGGTTGATGAGACGGACGGTCTGCGTGGCCAGGGAAGAACGCAGCGCCTGGTTCTCCTGCGCCTCGTGAATCTCACAGCCCATTTTCTCCTGCGCCGCGCATATGCAGCGCACCACATGGCACATCCAGGTGTGTATGGCCTGATTTTTCTGGCTGCGTTTGTTGCTGCGAATCAGCGCCTCCCGTCCTTGCAGGTCCAGAAGAACGGCGCCAGACTGTTGGACTGTGCCGCTGGCATCATAAGCTGCTCCGCTCCAACCAGACTGGAACAACTCATATAACTCATTGTTGCCCACCTGGAGGTAGCACCGGCCAGCCTGGGTCAGGTAAGCTGCGTCAGGCCTGTGAAGCATATCATTACTGTCCTGCCGGTCTGCTACCCGCAGGCAAAGTCGAAAACGGGTATTGCTCCAGATATTGTCATCTACGGTGCCGCTGGGCTTCTGGGTGGCAAGAATCAGATGGACGCCCAGGCTTCGCCCGACCTGGGCGACGCTAATCAGCTCCCGCATGAACTCAGGCTCTTCCCGCTTCAACTCGGCAAACTCGTCAATAATGATGAGCAGATGAGGAATGGGGACCGTAGCTTCCCGGTTTTTCACCAGCTTGGTATAGGCGTCGATGTGATTGACGCCAAATTCCCCAAACAGGCGCTGGCGGCGGTTGTTTTCGCTCTTGATGGAAACCATGGCGCGGCGAACCTGGTTGCCGGAAAGGTTGGAGATTTGCCCCAGCATATGCGGCAGATTGGAGAACAGGTTGGCCATGCCGCCGCCTTTGAAGTCGATGATGAAAAAGCCCACGTCCAGAGGGCTGTAGTTAATGGCCAGGGAAAGGATGTAGGTTTGCAGGGTCTCACTCTTGCCGGAGCCTGTGGTACCGGCAACCAGCCCATGAGGACCATGGTACTTTTCGTGGATATCCAGATAGCAGTCCGCGCCGCCGGCCCGCTGTCCCACCAGCGCCTTCAGCGATTCATAGGTCCGGTTTTTGCGCCAATGGTCCAATACGTTCATTTCGTCCAAGGTGTGGACCTTCATCATGTCAAAGAAGGTCAGAGAATCCGGAATATCACTGTTGTTTTCGATCTCGTTGACCCGCAGGGAGGACAGCCGCCGGGCCATCTGTTCCAGCGCCTTCAGCGAGATGGGATCGAACGTGATCTCGCGGTGAACGTCGCCGCCCTCCTTCACGCTATACATCCCATGAAAAGCTGCATCCTTCTCCACAACAAAGTTGCAGGCGCTTGGGAGGCTCTCATACCGGTCGGCCAGAATGATGGTAGTGATGCCGAGTGCGGTGCCGCTCTCGTAGAGATATTTGCAAATAGGCTGACCGGCCAGAATGGAGGGGTCCTCCACAAAAAGGACGTAGTGGGGATAAAACTGGCTGCGGTTCGATGAGAGAGTGGAAGATTTCTGTTCTGCGCGGGTGCGGAGTATCTGCACCAATGCGTAGAGAACATCACCGGCTTCCGCACTGTTCGAGGCCACATAGCGCATAGTGCGGTCCTCGTTCCAGACATGGGGCAGCCAGCGGACAAACGACCACTGCTCCGCCAACTCCCGTTTGCCGTTATAGATGACCGCCAGCTTCACGTCCGTATAGCTGTGATTGGCGGCGATTTGGGTGATGATCACCTGCGAAAGCTCGATGGCGTTCCGGGGGTTTTCGCCTCCCAGGAGGCCCACCACATTGTAATCCGTCAACTGCACCCCCAAAGGTGCGTCGTGTATCGTTTCGTAGTTTTTCGCAATTTTGGCCGGACGGTCCGCCAGCTCATCATCTGTCAGGGAGAATTTGCGGGCAGGAGCGGTAATTTTTACCTGAAAGGGCAAATCTCCCAGTCCCAGCCGGACAAACAGGAAATCAGACTGGGTCCGACGGCGCGCCCAAATCTCCTGGTTATCCGCGCCGTAGGTGCTGCAAGTTTTTGTATCCGGGTACATATCCAGCAGCGCCTGCCGGTTGTGGTCAAACTTCTCCCGTATCCGGTCCGCGCATTGGATCAGGTAATTGCCATAGCGCTCCAGCCGGAGCAGCTCCTGCTCCCGCTGGGTCTTTCTGGCGAAACGGAGATTGATGATCGCCCATGTGACGCCCACAATGGCGGAACCAACGGAGATCACAAGTCCCATCCGCATACCGCCCTGCATCAGCGAGTAGCCCACCACCATCGGCAGCACCATTGTCAGCGAGGGAAGGATGGACATCCAGGCCGGTTTCTTATCCTTCTCCTGCTTTGTGGGGGCGCCTTCGATGATTTCCGGTTCATCGTAGAGCTTGGGAATGCTCCGGGGGGAAATATTTACAGTGGTCTCCGCGTTGTACTGGAGCACCTGCTGCTGGGTCCTGTCGTCCGGGTCCATGGACCGGAGTTCTTTCAGGTGACCCTCGCGGACAGATACGCTGCCGTCCAGACTGTTGACCGCTAAAATGTTGCCGAGGTAGATGATCGACATCCCGTACAGACCAATGTGCTGCCCAAACTGAAGCTCTTCCCGGGCCTGAACACGGTGGTCCTCCAGATAAGTCCCGTTGACGCTCAGGTCCTGGATATAAGCGGTTCCTTCGTTAAAATAAATGCGGGCGTGGCGGTGGCCCATGAGGTTTCTCGCGGCGTAACAGATGTCGTTCTCCTCGCTCCGGCCAATGGTAACGCAGCAGGAGTCCTCCACCTGGTACTTCCGGTAGGCAGCCAGTTCCTCCGTACTCTGCCAAACCAGCAAAAAGATTCGCTCCGCGTGCGGCGTGGTCACCTGGAGGGTCTGGTTCGGGCGGATAAAATGCCCCTCGAACACCTGGCCGTCGCAAAACACCTGGTAGGACCGGGACGAGCGAAAACTCCACTGGCCGTTTACCACCTCAAGGGAGAGAAGGACATCCTCGATCAGGTCGTAATCCTTCGCTTGAAGTACAATTTCGTAGTTTGTATTGTCGATTTTGGGCAGTAACACCTCACGATAGACATCATCCGCATAGATACCAAATACAAAACGCATTTTGGCTGCTCCTCTCTCTTTTCCTTCTAAGGCTTACTGCTCCCGCTGCGCAAAAAACATAAATTCTTCATTTCCCAGCGTAATCTTACAGCCGGAACGCAGCTCGACCTCGCGCCCCGAAGTCAGGAATTCACCGTCCAGCAGGGTCCCGTTCAGGGAGTTCAAATCGACGGCGTAAATTCTGCCGCCCCGACGACTTAGTTTCAGGTGCTGCTTCCCCACATAGGTGTTGTCGGCGATGGCGTAATCACACAACTCCGGGCTGCGCCCCAGGAAAAAGGGGAACTTTTTCAGCTCGATTTTCGTGTTTGTGGACAGCTGCAACAGCGTCGGCACAGACGAGAAGCCCGGCCTCGGGACAGACGATCCCTTTTTGGCCTGGCGGGATTCGGTTTCATTCCGATGGCTTTTCTGATCCTCGTCCCAGTCGTGCTGGAGGGAGCGAATGGCCCTTTCAAAGTGGAACAGGTTAAATTCCTCCCGGCGGTCAAAATACCCAAGATATTCCCCGATGAAGCTGGCCGCCTGACGGCTGCGGGAATAGGTCTCTCCCATCCATTGAAACAGCGGCTCCACTGCGGCGTCGGTCTCCTCCACCGACAGGAGCGGCCAAAACAGGAACTGTACCGTTCGGGAAACATAGTTGTAGAAGATGTGATCCCAGTTCAAATCCAGGCTCCCCACCTGGATGCCGTGCTTCTCGCAGTCCTGAATCACGCAGATGATTTGCTGTACCAGCCGCAGAAATTCCGAAAAGGGGATGGCGCTTTGCACATAGGAGGGAAAAGGGACTGCGTTGTTCAGGCAAAAGCGGAGCTTCGTTCCGCCAAGCCCGCGGATGATCTCGATGGGTACGAGAGAAGGGATCTCGTTGTGGTTGACCACGTCGATCTCCATGTCGTTGAGCAGCTCTTTTTTCTTTAGCGTTTGCGTTACAACAATTTGTTCCTTTTTTTTCTTGATTTTAATGCGACTCATTTTCTCTTCCCTGCCCCCGTGTTTCCAAGCGCAGGGCGAAGGGCCGACCGGCACACGCCGCGCTTTCCAAAATACGTAACTACTTTTGTATTGTACCATGGAATAATTGGAATTTCAAGCGTTTCGACAAAAAATTTCTTTTCTCTGTAAAGTTCTTTCCAGCGAATTGACCACGGTTCCCTTTTTCTGGGCGGAGCCTCCATCGTTTTTTCGTAAAAAAATTCCGTAAAAATTTTCCGCAAACCCCTTGCTTTAAATTCCATCTTCTGCTATAATTATTGTGTGTAAATATATAGTCAGCGAAAAGCTGACGCATCCGAACAATAGCGAAACGAAAGGAATGATTTTATGAAGCGCAGTTTGAAACGGCTGACAGCGCTGGTTCTGGCGCTGTCTATGACCCTGTCCTTGCTGTCTGCCACGGCATGGGCGGCGGATACGGAGACGGTGGACGAGACCACCGCCGAAATCGTGGCGGAGGACGACGAAATCGTTTTAGACGCGGCGGCGGAATCCAGCGAGGAGGAAACCCCCGCTGAGGAGACCCCCGCCGAGGAAGAAACCCCGTCTGAGGAAGCGGCGGAGGAGACCCCTGTTGAGGAAACCCCCGCCGAAGAATCGACGGAAGAAACCCCCGCCGAGGAAGCAACCACTGACGAAGCGGCGGAGGAGACCACCGAAGAAGCGGCCCCCGCTGAGGACGAAAGCACCGCCGAAAGTGACGAAACCGACGACGAGGCCAACGCCACAGTCAGCGCCCAGTCCACCACCGCCAGCGGCACCTGCGGAACCAGCCTGACCTGGACGCTGAGCAGCGCCGGGAAGCTGACGATTAGCGGCAGCGGCTCGATGACCAGTTGGAGCAGTACCAGCTCAGTTCCCTGGTACGACTATCGGGATTCGATTACTTCTGTTTCCATCGGCAGCAGCGTGACATCCATCGGCAAATACGCGTTTTATAACTGTTCGAGCCTGACCAGTGTGTCCATTGGCAGCAGCGTGACTTCCATCGGCGACTATGCGTTTTATGGTTGCACGAGCCTGACAAGTGTGACAATCCCCAGCAGCGTGACTTCCATCGGTAACTATGCGTTCTCTAATTGCACGAGCCTGACCAGTGTGACGATTCCCAGCAGCGTGACATCCATCGGGAAGTATGCGTTCTGCGGCTGCACCGGCCTGACCAGTGTATCCATTGGCAGCGGGGTGACCTCTATCGGCAACGATGCGTTCTGGAGCTGTCGTAACCTGACCAGTGTGACGATCCCCAGCAGCGTGACCTCAATCGGTACAGATGCGTTCTTTGGCTGTTGGAGCCTGACCGCGATTACTGTCAATTCCAGCAACACCACTTATTCTTCCTCTAGCGGTGTTCTGTTTGACAAGGCTAAGACAACTTTGATTCAGTATCCGGCAGGAAAAACATCTACTTCCTATACCATCCCATCTACGGTCACTGACATTGAGCAATATGCGTTCTATTACTGCTCAAACCTGACCAGCGTGACGATTCCAAGCAGTGTGACTTCCATTGGCAGCTACGCATTTGCTGGTTGCAACAGTATGACTGAAGTAACAATTCCAAGTTCTGTAACCTCACTTGGCTCACATGTGTTTTATTGCTGTACAAGCCTGACCAGTATCACGATACCCGATAACGTAACGACAATCCCTAGCTATATGTGCTTCCAATGTACCGCATTGACTGATGTGACCATTGGCAGTGGTGTGACCTCTATCGGCAGCTATGCATTCATCTATTGCTCAAATTTGTCGAGTATAAGTATCCCATATGGTGTTACGTCCATCGGTTCGCGTGCATTTGAAAAATGTACTTCTCTGGAAAGCGTAAGCATTCCCAGTAGCGTGACTTCCATCAGCAGTCAAGCGTTCTATGGCTGCACAAAATTGACCAGTGTAACGATCCCTGGTAGTGTGACTTCTATCGGTAGCTATGCGTTTGAATACTGCACGAAGCTGACCAGTGTTGTAGTCCCCAGCAGCGCGACTTCCATCGGCAGCTATGCAATCGGTTATGCCTCAACTTCCTCTCTGGTAAGCGGCTTCACCCTCTACGGCTATGCGGATTCCGCCGCCGAGACTTACGCCAGCGACAATAGCATCACCTTTGTCACATTGCCCCTGTCCGCGCCTTCCTCCATTACTGTAAGCAACACCAGCTCCGGCGTCACAGCGACCTGTAGCTCAGTGTCTAATGCCACCGGGTATCAGGTTCAGCGTTCCACCAGCAGCAGCTTTTCCTCTTATTCTACCTCCACAAGTACCAGTACCAGCAAATCCTTTACCGGGTTGACCTCCGGCACGACCTATTATTTCCGGGCCAGAGCCTATGTCATTGTCAACGGGACCTATTACTACGGCAGTTATTCCGCCACAGCGAGTACCTACTATCTGTCCGCGCCCTCCAGTTTCACCGCTGCCGAAGCCTCCTCTGGAGTTTCTCTCAGCTGGGGATCTGTCACAGGAGCCACCGGGTACAAGGTCTATCGTTCGACCTCCTCTTCCGGCACTTACTCATTGAAAGCAACCACCACTTCCACCAGTTATACCGACACTTCTGCCTCCAAAGGCAACACCTATTATTACAAGGTGTACGCCTACTATGGCTCCTATACCAGCGCGGCTGCCTCCACCAGCATTTCCTATTCGCTGGCTACAATGACCGTAAGCAAATCCAATTATAGCGGAACCTATGACGGTTCCTACCACACCTTTACCCTGTCGGTCAGCGGCCCCAGCAGCTACACGATTTATTACAGCACTTCCACCCAGCTGACCAGCAGCAACTACAGCTCCAGCGGCAGTACCACCAAGCCCACCCGCACCAACGCAGGAGGAGTTCAGGTCTATTACTACGTGAAGGACGGCACCGGGAGCTACGACGATGCCTCCGGCTCCGCGTACATCTACATCAAGCCCAAGGTGTCCGCTACCGCCTATTCCGGCACCTATGACGG
>MSHH01000075.1:127619-128741 GCA_001941075.1 Oscillospiraceae bacterium Zagget6
CCGCCCGCACCAACGTTGGGACCACAACGGTGTATTATATCGCAGTTCCCACTTCTGGCACCGTCAATTCCAGCACTGTGACCACCGGCTCGACCTCGATCACTATCAGCGAGGCCACAATGTCTGTGACCAAATCCAATTACACCGGCACCTATGACGGTTCCTCCCACACCTTCACCCTGTCGGTCAGCGGCCCCAGCAGCTACACGGTCTATTACAGTACCTCCACCTCATTGACCAGCAGCAATTACAGCTCCAGCGGCAGTACCACCAAGCCCAACCGCACCAACGCGGGAGGAACCAAGGTCTATTACTATGTGAAGGACGGCACCGGGAACTACGACGACGCCTCCGGCTCTGTGTACATCTACATCAAGCCCAAGGTGTCCGCTACCGCCTACTCCGGCACCTATGACGGTTCCGCTCACTCAGCTACCGTCACTGCCACCGGGAGCGCCACCGTCTACTACAGCAAGACCACCGAGCTGACCTACAGCAATTACAGCTCCAGCGGAACCACCACCAAGCCCACCCGCACCAACGTTGGGACCACAACGGTGTATTACATTGCGGTTCCCACTTCCGGCACCGTCAATTCCAGCACTGTGACCACCGGCTCGACCACGATCACCATCAGCAAGGCCAGCATGACCACGAGTAAATCCAATTACAGCGGAACCTATGACGGTTCCTCCCACACCTTCACCCTGTCGGTCAGCGGCCCCAGCAGCTACACGGTCTATTACAGTACCTCCACCTCATTGACCAGCAGCAATTACAGCTCCAGCGGCAGCACCACCAAGCCCAACCGCACCAATGCCGGAGGAACCAAGGTCTATTACTATGTGAAAGACGGCACCGGGAATTATAACGACGCCTCCGGCTCCGCGTACATCTACATCAAGCCCAAGGTGTCCACTACCGCCTATTCCGGCACCTATGACGGTTCCGCTCACTCGGCTACCGTCACCGCCACCGGGAGCGCCACCGTCTACTACAGCAAGACCACCGCGCTGACCTACAGCAATTACAGCTCCAGCGGAACCACTACCAAGCCCACCCGCACCAACGCCGGGACCACAACGGTGTATTACATTGCGGTTCCCACTTCCGGCACCGTCA